>CAYNTG010000005.1:45083-53993 GCA_964400105.1 uncultured bacterium | reverse complement strand
AAAAATAGTATTCATTATCTCCCACCAAATAATCGCCGAGCTTTTTCTCGCCGTGACTTCGGTAATTATCGAAAAAGCGTTCAGTAAAAAAATATAAGACGGAGAAACATAGAATAGTCGGTAATACTGCTTGAATCTCGCAATAACCGAGAATATGTTATTTATATAAATAATAATATAACCAATTAAGCTCATCGGTAATATCACAGAATTAACACATGGAGACTTTTTAGACAAATGGATAAACCAAATATTATAAACCGGTTGCCATTATGGGCATTTTTAATAGGAATCGCAGTTTTAACCTCTATTTTGTTGCTTCCGCAGTTTAATCCAACCTTGCACGGCGGCGGTGACAATTGTAAATATATCAGTGTGGCGATGTCGGTAGCTCAGGGGAACGGTTTTCGCCAAATCTATAACCCCGAACAACCCGCCGATAACATTTTATCGCCCGGATATATTGGTATTTTAGCCGGTATTATTAAACTAACCGGCAATCCCAAACCTGTTATAGCTTTCAAGTATTTTTCGATATTATCGTTCATCTTGTTTTTAGTATTCATGGCTTTTGTTTACGTTAAATACCTAAAGCTCGACCGATATATAACAATAGGGCTTGTCGTGTTGATGGCGATAAATACGACCATGTCGTGTTTGGCGAGTTTTATCCTTACCGGAACCGCATTCCTTTGTTCCATGGCGATTACTTTGATATTTCTTTTCGAATACGAACGACGCGAAAGCTGGCTTTGGCTTGCAATATCAGTTGTGGCTTCGACAGCAACAGTTTATATTCGCTTTCCTTCGGTGCTTATTATCGGAGGGATATTTCTCTGGATTTTGTTACTGAAACGATATATTCATTCGATCGCTTATCTTATCTGTTCCGCGCTTATTATATCGCCGAGATTGATTACTACTTTATTTAAACAGGGTGGTTATGGTGGGGGAGGAAATTTCTTAGGAAACCTTATATCTGTTAGAATCCCAAAAATTTTCTCGGTTTCATGGGGTTACTTTTTCGGCAAGCTTCCAAATTTTATGTTTTCCATCCACGATTCTGGATTTCCACCGCAAGAAACACCGATTGGTGCTACAATTCTCGCCATATTTATAATTATAACCGGAATTATCGGATTAGTGATAACCTTGCGCGATAAACGACTAAGGTTAATGGGATTGCTTTTCTTATCTCTTGCCTTGACATATTCTGTGATGACAAGGCCTTTGGTGAGATATGTCTCTCATTTTGCCCTGTTTTTTCTATATTTTTCTGTAGTCGGGATTCAATGGATTATTAAGGAAACTGAGATTAAGAAGAGGGGAGGCATTATAACTTGGTCTATTATATTTCTTATATTATTGGTATCTTTGATTCCCAAATATGTCCAGCATGTAACTTTATACTCACAAGCTCGTGGATTTTTGCGAGCTCGTAGGTTTTTACGAGAGAACGGCTATAAAGATGATATCCTACCGTGGAATATGGAAAAATCCTTATTCGAATACCATGAAGCATTGAGGTTTTGCAGGAATAACACAAAAGAGGATGCTATAATAATAGTATCCAGGCCGCATGTTGCTTTTATCGTTTCCGACCGACAGGCGATTACCGATGGCTGGGTTCCCAATAAACCCGGCTCCGGATTCCAAACAGCCGACAGCTCCTGGGAGTTCCTTTTAGATGCAGGAGCTACTTATGCTGTTCTCGATCCATTTCGGGACTATTTCCCCGCATATTTCAATTCTGTATTAAATGAGTATAGTAATTGTTTACAGCTAATCTATCGTTCATCAGCTCCCCCCTCTATAATGGTTATCGAAATCGATACTACGTGCATTCGAAATATGATTCGCAGAAAAAGAGCTGAAGCTATCTCTTCTGTTTCATCTGAAAGTTCTGCTTCCGAAGATTAAACTGGCGGCGATTTAAATGATCTTTAAATATAACTCTGCGGAACTTTTTATGGAGGGCGCGTTCACTCTTCTCGGAAAAATCTCACGGAAAAAACTATCGCATTATTATTAATACTTAGTTCATATTATTCTCAGGTCTTAAAAGGGAGAATTATGTTCCAAACAGATTTTTTAGTAGCTAAACCTTCATTCGTATCGGGAATTGCCAGAGTTCTCAATATCGGTTCTTCATTACCGAATCTCCCACCAAATAATCGCCGAGCTTTTCCTCGCCGGGATTTCGGTAATTATCGAAAAAGCGTTCAGTAAAAAAGATAATAGACGGAGAAACATAGAAAATCCTTGACTTGATTATCGAAACGACTTAAACTTAATAATCATAGTCGTTTTATCGCAGAAAAATAAATACTTTACAGGAGTTCTGTTATGAACCATCGCTCGATCTTCGTTATTCTCGGTCTTATGGCACTTGCACTCGTAGGATTTGGAGCAAAGGGTCTGACCTATATAGGAAGTTTAAATGGAAATGTAACCGGCGATCGTTTCGGAACAACGATAGCTTCTGCCGGCGATGTGAACGGTGATGGTTATGCGGATTTTTTGGTCGGTGCGCCGGGAAGCTATCAGGCATCCGATTATCCGGGCAAGGTTTATCTCTTTTTGGGCGGCGCCGAACCGGGCAAGCCTGCACTCGAACTTTCTGGAGAAGCAGTCGGAGATCGTTTCGGAATCGCACTTACATCTTGCGGAGATATAAATGGCGATGGCTATGGCGATTTTGCGGTCGGTGCGGATAAGAACGACCAGGGCGGAATCGATGCCGGAAAGGTCTATATTTACCACGGCGGCAAGGAACTGGACGCTACTCCCGATATCACACTCACGGGAGAGCGCTTTAACGACTGGTTTGGCACCGCATTGGCGGGTGGCAGCGACATCAACGGCGACAACGTCCCCGATCTTTTGGTCGGCTCGAGCTATGCTGGAAAGAAATATTCGGGCATCGTTTATGTATTCCTCGGCGGCGCGAGTATTACCAAACCGGCGGTCGTTCTCGAAGGCGAGGCTTCTGGCGATAGTTACGGCGAAAGGGTTGCGATGCTCGGCGATGTCAGCGGCGACGGCATAGACGATTTTGCGGTGAGTTCGTATTATCATAACAGCTCGAAGCAGAGAAATTCCGGCAAGGTCTATATCTATCAAGGCGGCCCGGTTATCAGCACAAAACCCTGGCAAACCATCGAGGGCAAGCGCCCGCAGGCGAACTTTGGATTCGCCCTCGCGTCCGCCGGCGATGTCAACGGTGACGGAATGGTCGATATTGCAATAGGCGCTCCGGGCGACGGCCCGAATACCGAGGGCGTCGTGTATCTTTATCTTGGCGGCCCGGTGATAAGGGACCCGGCAGCAACAATTTATGGCCAGAACCCTAAGGATCTTTATGGATATGATGTCTGCGGCGGCAATGTCGATAGCGACGCTTATTCCGATCTGATAATTGGAACGCCGTTCGCTGATATTGGAGACTATAGAAGCGGGCGCGTCGAGATATTTTGCGGCAGCGAGACATTCGACACAATCAACGATTTTCATATCAACGGCAACGGCGCGGATGCCCAGTGCGGCACGGCCCTCGCCTATGTGCCAAAATTCTTTGGAAGAAAAGGCGGGCTATATCTCATCGGCTCTCCAGGCCCTCTCGGCAACGGTAGCATTTCCATACTCCATATCTATAAATAAGTGAATCCGGCAGAATTCATCCGCGATAAGCGCGACGGCAAACGCCTCGATGGAAAATCCATCGGGGCGTTTGTTATGGAATATATCGATGGTCGTGTCACGGATTATCAGATGAGCGCGTTTCTGATGGCGGTTTATCTTCAGGGGATGGATCACACCGAGGCGGCTGCGCTCACCGAGGCATATATCGAAAGCGGCATTAAGATCGATTGGGCGGACCTGAACGCCGTTCCGGTAGATAAGCATTCCACCGGCGGCGTCGGTGATAAAGTCAGTCTTATCCTCGCACCTTTGGTTGCGTCGTGCGGCGGATTTGTGCCGATGCTTTCCGGACGCGGACTCGGTCATACCGGAGGCACGCTGGATAAACTCGAATCGATCCCCGGATTCTCGACGGAGCTTTCTGTCGAACGATTGAAGAGGCAAGTTCGCAAAATAGGTTGCGCGATAGCCCGACAAAGCAAAGAACTTGCTCCCGCCGATGGCAGGATCTATGCCCTTCGCGATGTTACGGCGACAGTCGAATCGATCCCGCTAATCGCTGCCTCGATAATGAGCAAGAAGATCGCCGAGGGAGCGAAGGGGCTTGTTATCGATCTCAAAACCGGTTCCGGGGCCTTTATGTCCACACTCGACCGCGCCGAATCGCTGGCAAAAACGCTCATCGCGATAGGCAAAGCCCACGGTCAAACTGTGCGCGCAATACTTACAGACATGTCCCAACCACTCGGCTCCGCGATAGGCAACGCCCTAGAGGCTGAGGAATCCATTCTCATGCTAAAGGGCGATGCGAACCTCCCGCGTCTCCGCGAGGTTACTATAAAGCTCGCCGCCGAGATGCTTCACATTGCCAAAATCTGCGATTCGACGGAGGATTGCGAGAGGCTCGCCACGTCAAAGCTCGACGACGGTTCGGCATACGAGAAATTTGCGGAGATGGTTGTCGAGCAGGGTGGCGATATTCGCTCGGTCGAGGACACGAAATTGCTTCCAAAAGCACCATTCATAAAGAAAATCCCAGCGCCGACCGCAGGTTATATCGAATCGGTCGATACGCGCGCGGTTGGAATTGCGGCGGTCGCGCTCGGCGCCGGGCGGCTTCGCTCCGACGACGAGGTCGATCCCGCCGTCGGATTCAAAATATTCGTGAAGATTGGCGACCGAGTCGATGCCGACCAAACTATCGGTGAAGTTCACGCGCGGAGCGTTGCCGATGCCGATAAAGCTATCGCCGCTATCGGTGCCGCATATAAAATCGTCGCTGAAAAATGCGATCCGCCGAAACTTATCATAGGACGATTGCCGTAATCTTGGGAACGATGGCGAAAAAACCGTATTCACGCGCTTTTGACGCGACTGAATATCCACCACCCACTATGCGACATCATAAATGACCGGGGAGGGATTTATCCCACCCTTCAACTTATTTTAATCTATAGATCGATACTTAAAACCCGCCGATATTTGGCGGCCGATCAACGGCGCATAGATATACGCAGCGTCGGTTATGTCGCGCGTCGGTTGCGTGTAATCGAACAGATTCTTTGCTATTAACTGAATTTCTAACAATCGGTTTATCCTGTAACCGATTCTGGCGTTCACCGTCGCGTATGGATCGGTCTTTTCCAATATGTAATTGGTTTCGTCCTCCTTCGGGACGTGATCGATGAACATGCTGCCGGTGAAATTGGCGCTGGTGCTCAGTTTGACCCGCCTTATCTTGAACATCAACTCGCCATAGGCGGTAAAATCTGGTGAACGCGGGATTCTGTTGCTATCGTCTAGGTCGAGATCACGTTTTTCATCGAACCTGGCATTCGTATAAACGGCGTTAGCGTTATAACTTAGCCACGAAGCGGCGAACCTCTGAAGAATACCTCGGACCCCATCGTTGTGGCCTCGCCGACATTCGCCCACCGGAAATCGAAACCCGCCGGAACATCTCCACCGCCCGGTTCGATAAATTCGACCTTATCGCTAATCTTCGTGTAGAATAAGCCGATCCCCATTTCGATTTCTGCGGTCATATAATCGGTTCCCAGCGAGAAACTCGAGGCCTTCTCCGGCTTTAAATCGCTTCCCTTATAGATTCTCGGCGATGAAGCGCAGAGGTGCAGGTCTTCGGAAAAGAGGTAGGGCACGCGAAAACCGCTTCCGTAAAAACCGCGCAAAGTGATGTTACGGCTCAGGAAATAGCGCGCCGCTATCCTCGGATTAAAAGCGCTTTTGTTATATTCGATTCCCGCCAGATCGTCTTTTGAGTCGTGGATATCGTATCTTGCTCCGGTAATCAATTCGAATTTCTCGGTGAAGGGGTAGATGTCGAGTTGAACGAAAACCCCGAAATCGTCGGCTTGCTTTGTGTCTTTAATTATCGCGCCGTTGATGTCCTGCTCGATCTCGCTTCTGCGATATTGCGCGCCGATCATGGCGTCGCCGGCCATAAAAACCGAATGGGAGAACATGACATCGGCCAGATAGAGGTTTTCGGCGGCGATAAACGGTTCCGGGAAATACCAGTTCTCGAATTCCGCCATCCCGATAACATCGAGTGTTTCGTGTCCTCCACGCTAAAACCTATTCCTGTGCCTATGCCTTGAAAACCCATAATACAAATAAACTTAGAACCCCTGTGGTCATATGAAATCATTTCAGATACACCACCAGTTTCGTAACAAGGGGTTGCAACCCCTTGTTGCCGCAGATTTTAGCACGAACCAGATATACGCCGGAGCCGATATTTTCGTCCGGCATCCAAACGTATTCGTAGATCGTAATCTAATGAAAGGTTGCCCCCTCGGTTTGGGCTTTATAGATTATAATTGATAAAATCAAACCACGGCGCCAGATCATCCAGCAACCCAAAGGAGGCAGCCAATATGCAATATATTGGAACCGACATTCATCGCAAGTTTTCTGAGGTAAATGTTATGGACAAATCGGGAAAGTAGATCGAGCGCAAACTGAAGAACATGGATGGGTTCCAAACGGATAAATCGTGCAAGGCATTACTTAAACTCTGGTTCAATGCTCATTCAATGAAAGTAACTAAATAGATAATGTGTCAACTAACTACAAACAAAAAGACCCATTTAACGCAACGTTACCGGAAAAGTAATTAAAAAAGTATTTGACAAGACAGTTTTGAAACAATATATTATCGACCGCAGGACGATATAGGTCGAATAGTCAAATGGTCGAAAACATATAGCGGAGCAATTTCTAATGACAAATGACAATGAGCAACGGGAGGTGATTATTTCGGCGGCATCCGATCTTTTCGCCCGTTTTGGCCTTGATAAAACGACCATGGAGGACATTGCCAAAGCCTCAAAAAAGCGGAAAAGTTCATTATATTATTACTTTAAAAGCAAGGAACGAATTTTTGCGAAGGTTATCGGAAGAGAAATCGCGGGATTAAAGAACAAAATCATCGAAGCTGTTGCGAAAGAAACCGATCCATATATGAAACTTAGGAATCTCGTGAATACTAGGCTTAAGTATCTGAACGAAAAGGCAGACCAATATACGGCGATAAAGGACGAATATCTTACACATCATAAGTTTATCAATAACCTGACGGACGAATATTCGAACTGGCAAATTTCGACAATACGTATGATTGTGGAATACGGCCGTGATAAAGGGGTGTTCCATGTGAGTGATTCGGAAACGACTTCTCGGTCGCTGTTTTTTGCGCTGAAGGGTTTGGAATATCCTTGGGCTGTGGACATGTCGCGAGAGGAAATAGAGAAAAGCAACGAAGTGCTACTTGAAATTCTGCTCAAAGGAATCAGTAGGCGGTAATTTTAACTTACATGACTTAGTGACTACCCAAAAAAGGATACTTAATGAAAATACAAAATATGCCATCTCTCAATATAGGAAATTTAATTGCCAAAATCCCAATTATACAGGGAGGGATGGGAGTCGGGATTTCCGGGTCTCAACTGGCTTCGGCTGTGGCCAATGAAGGTGCTATCGGCGTAATTTCTGCCGTTGGGCTTGGAATGACTGAACCCGATTTTCGGTCGAACTTCAAGGAAGCAAACAAACGCGTATTAAAAAATGAAATTCGCAAAGCCCGAAGTTTGACTAATGGAATTTTAGGTGTCAATCTTATGGTTGCTCTTTCAGATTATGATGAGCTGGTTGAATGTGCATTGGAAGAAAATATCGACATTTTGATTATGGGAGCTGGTTTGCCGATCAAGTTTTCTAAAATGATGACTAGGGAACGTTTTCAACATGTAAAAACAAAAATGGTTCCAATTGTCTCTTCAGCCAGAGCTGCAAGGATAATCATGAATTACTGGGATAAAAAATATTGCCGAATGCCAGATGCTATTATTGTTGAAGGGCCGATGGCAGGAGGACATTTGGGCTTTAAGCTCGAGCAAATTGAAGATCCGGATTTTGCACTCGAAAAGTTGGTGCCGGCATTAGTTAAATCAGTAGCGCCATTTGAAACGAAGTATCAAAAAAGTATTCCTGTAATTGCGGCTGGCGGTATTTTTACAGGGGAAGATATTTCTTTAATGCTTAAACTGGGTGCAAAGGCGGTTCAAATGGGGACGCGTTTTGTAGCTACCCATGAATGTGATGCTAATATTCATTTTAAAGAAATGTATGTAAACGCTAAAAAAGAGGATTTAATCATTATCAAAAGTCCTGTTGGTTTACCGGGAAGAGCTATTAAGAATACTTTCCTGAAAGATGTTTTAGCTGGAGTAAAGAAACCTTTTCAATGCCCATGGAAATGCTTGCGTACTTGCAACATAAGGGAATCGCCCTATTGTATCGCGTCAGCGCTTATACAAGCAAAACTTGGAAATTTTAAAGACGGATTTGCCTTTGCTGGAAGTAATGCTTGGAAAATCAAAAAAATTATCTCGGTCAAAGAATTAATTCAGACGTTAAAGAGGCAATATAATGAAGTTATTGAGACTGAAATCAATATGGAAACGAGTTTACGAATGAGTATGTCGGTTGCTTAGAGAGATATGTATAGATTCGGTACAGACTGTTTAACACCGGGGTGAACGCAGGCGATAAAGTAGTCCCTGCCAGCAGCGGCAAGGTTCAACCGCTTGCAAGCGATCTGGACGGCTATGTTCTTGGAACCGCTCTCGAGGACGGCGCGCCATCGACAGGCGAGCCGCTCGAATGGACATCGATCTCGAAATCGACCGGGCCGGGCCCGACCGGCACGCCCGAAATATAATCGAGATCGGGCGAACGGATCGGCGC
>CAYNTG010000005.1:43243-44983 GCA_964400105.1 uncultured bacterium | reverse complement strand
GTCGCTCGCCCCTCCGAACTCCGTGAGCATCTCTATCTTGCCGTAAGTGTGCGCCGCAGCAAGCTCGTTTAATTCCGCCTCGAAAAAACCCTTGAAAATATTTTTTGAAAGCGAGGAGCGTTCGAGCGAATTGGAGCTTAACGCCGATTGCCCCATATACGCGACCGATCCTCGCGGCATTGCAACCGTCCTGACGCGCGTGCTGGTTTCGCAAGGGCGGAAATCGCCGCCACGAAAATCTCCCATGCCACAGGTTATCGATACGATGATCGGGCACTTGTTCCCCGTCGGAAGCCGCTGAAGGCCGCTGAAAGGATCCCACCAATCGGAAACGCCCTGTCCTCTAAATAAAACAAAATTGCAGCCCGCCGCGATATATGGCTGGACTGTGCTTGAATTATCGCCGGAGCATTTCGTGAAAAGTTCGGTCGAGACGAATCCGGCCAAATCGCAGCGATCGAGCATGTAATTCACCGAGGCAAGATATGACGAATCGGTCGGGCCGTGCGGATCGAACGGGCAGTCCTCCTCGCGCACGACTTCCACAGAGCGAAGCGTCCAATCGTCGGTCGTGTCCGGGCGCATCTCATAGTTCAGGTGTTTTTCGCAGAAAAGCCGAACCTGCGCCTCGGTGTCGCAGGCGAACCTTCCCGGAAAGACGTCGGGATATTGATCGGTGCCATCGACGCAGCCGTACTCGTTGTCACCGATGCAAGGGTCGCCCCGTGTCGCCACCTGACCATCGCCCAGATCGCCGACGAAAAGGACAAAAGCCGGTGGAATATCCCATGTGTCGTAAGCCGTTTGGATATAATTCTTTATCTCGGTTTTAAGCATGCCGGTTACCGATGTCGAGACGACGATCGTCGGCATCCCCATCAGGATTTTCCAGTCGATCCACGGTTGAAGATCGTCTTCAAAAGACGGATAAGTAACGACCAGAATCTCCGCGCCATCGGAAGTATCCCACTCCTCGACATCGAAGGAGGCTTTCTCCGGTAATGCGGCGTCCGGATTCACAAGAATCGCCCGAAAAAGCCGCGCGTAGGTCGGATGATAAAGCCTCGAATCCTGTTCCGCCGTTCCAAAACCGCGATGTTCGACAACAATCTCTGCAGAAACCATGCGGCGTAATCCGTTGTTTGGATCGTATCGGTCGGGGATATAATCGATCTCTGCGATATTCAATCCACGGATCGTTGCTGTGCGGATATTATTCGCAATACCGCCTAGCGGTTTGTCGATTCGAGGCAGTGCCATAAATTGGTTCGATTCCCCCTACTCGATATTTCGCAACGAAACCTCGATGCGCGAGGATCGTGGAACGGCGACTCGAAACATCCTGTCGCAAAGGCTTATCCCGTCGATGTTTCGCGGACCGAATCCCTCGGGCTTTGCTGGATAATCTTCGAGATCGATTCGAAAAACGGTGCGTTCATGCGAGTCGGAGAGGAGCGATACCCCGGCAAAGGTCGCCGGTATTATGAGGATTGAAAGCAGTGCGATTAGTCTTTTCTGCACGGCTATTCCTTTACTGAGATTGCTGAAAAGTGAGAGTATGCTTTACAAAGTTGTAAATTGAAAACTTACGTCATTACCTTACAGGTCTTGGGACGAACGAAGCGAAGCAATCCCAATGTTCGCGGGAGATTGCCACGTCGCCCTGCTCCTCGCAATGACAGCTTAAATTCTTGTTTTTTATCAAAAATCAGCGATCTCTTACTGTAAATTCGATATTCC
>CAYNTG010000005.1:32628-43143 GCA_964400105.1 uncultured bacterium | reverse complement strand
AAATTCTTGTTTTTTATCAAAAATCAGCGATCTCTTACTGTAAATTCGATATTCCCAAATTTTAGGTCCCGGCGACTCTCCGTCGGATGTGGACGGGTTACCTCAAAAGCCGCGCCGAAGCCTCGTTCGCCCTCGCCGCGATCTCCGCCTCGTCCATCGCGACGATCTTGCCATCACGCACGACAACCTTGCCATCGACGATAGTGTATTTTGTTGTATGGTCGAACCCGGCGAATATCAGCGCTGCGATCGGGTCTGCCAGACCGCCGGCATATCCGATCGTCGATACGTCGAAAACCGCCAGATCGGCGCCTTTTCCCGACTCGATCGATCCGAGGTCGGGATACCCAAGTAAATCGGCACCGCCGCGTGTGGCCATGTAAAGCACATCGCGCGCGCCGAGGGCGTCGGCGCCGTATTTCACCCGCTGAAGGAGCATGGCATTGCGCGCCTCGCCGAGCATGTCCGATGAGTCGTTCGACGCCGAGCCATCGACACCGAGGCCGAGACGCACCCCTCGGCTTTTCATCTCTCGAATCCGCGCTATCCCGGAACCGAGGCGCATATTCGATGTCGGGCAGTGGCAGACGCCGGTTTTCGTGGCGGCCATTCGGTCGAGCTCGTCGTCATCAAAATATATCCCGTGCGCAAAATAGACATCGGGGCCGAGCCATCCCCAGCTTTCCATGAGATCGAGCGGGCGTTTCCCGTATTTCTCGATGCAGAAATCCTCCTCATCCATCGTCTCGACGAGATGGGTGTGCAGAATGACCTTTTTGTCCCGCGCGATCCGCGCGGTCTCGATCATCACCGATTCATCGACGCTAAACGGGCTGCACGGCGCGAGAGCAACGCGTCGCATCGAGAGCGGCGATGGATCGTGAAAGCGATCTATCACCCGATTCATATCCGAGATAACCTCCTCCGTCGTCTGGACGACGCGATCGGGCGGAAGGCCGTCGTCCTTTTCGCCGAGCGTCATCGATCCGCGCGTCGGCGAGAATCTGATCCCCATCCTCGATGCAGCCTCGAATTGGATTTCCATTATGTCGCCATCGAACCCGCGCGGATAAAGATACATATGATCGGAACTCAGAGTGCATCCCGTTTTCAAAAGCTCCGCTGTCGCAAGGAGTGTCGAGGCATACACCGCCTCGGCGTCGAGCTTGGCCCAGATCGGATAAAGATGGACGAGCCAATCGAAAAGCTTGGCGTCCTGCGCCCCCGGAAGGTTTCGGGTAAGCGTTTGATAGAAGTGGTGATGGCAATCGACAAGCCCCGGAACGACCACGCAGCCGGTGCAGTCTATCGTTTCGAGATCGTCGGAGATGTTGTCCGTTTCGATATTTTTTTCGATCCGTGAGATACGGTTTTCTTCGATCAAGATATCCGTATCGGAAAGCTCGTCGAGGTTATCGTCGAATGTCGCTATGCGAAGGCAGTTTTTCAGCAGAATCATCGTCGTAATCCAGTTTGTTATTTGTCCGAAGCCATCTGAAAATCTATCGAAAATGGGCAGTTCGATAAAAAAGAATAATCGAAATCCGATAGAAATCAAGGGGATTTCTCTGTAAATTGTCCGGTAAAGGGACACGGTAATCCACCGGGCACGCATTTACTTAGTGCGGCGTATTCGCATTACGTATTATAAGGTCATTATAAATTAAGTGCCCATGTGTCTGAAGCGGATGATCTTGAACGCATGGAAGTTAATAAAAAAATATTTTTTCTCTTGCAATTTTCTAAAAATTGATTATACTCCCATACGGGAAAAGTTTGAAGTCGTGGCTGTGGCCAATTGGGAGGACCAAATGGCACGCTTTTTTTCTACATCGATAGTCATCCTATTAGCGATGGCTTTTTTTATCTCTCCATTATCCGCTGATATGACTGCCGTTCCCACCGGCGTATCGCAAAATTCGCCGGGGTCGGCTTATCGTTTCGCCCTGAGCAAAGCCTACAGCAGTTGGCAGGGGCGAGGCCTGTTCGATTCGGAGCTAGCGACCGAGTTCGGCGAGATACCGATCCTTTGGAGCGCGGGCGGCGATTTTCTTTGGCCGGATAGCTTGAATATGGCACGGCCATTCGATATGGCCGCAACAGGCGCATACTCGCCGACGACATATTCGAAGGCATACTCCATATCGATCCCGGGCGAGAACTCGATCGCGATAATTAAGGGCAGTGTTCTCGATGCCAACTCTATGAGCTGCACGTGGCAATATCCTTATTATACTCAGCTTTTCAACGTGCTCGAGATTGCGGATAATGCGGTAGAGACCGTGATCGATTCCGGGGTTGTCGATTTCGATTGGCAAACCCGCATCGTGATAATCCCGGCCTTCGAGAGCGTGCCCGGAAGCCTCGGTGCATATATGGACGAGACCGCTGCTCGATACCCCGATCTGGGGCTCGCGCTCGAAAATTTCCTCGGTTCCGGCGGAACGATCTATGCCGAGGGCAACGCCGGTTACCTTTTAGAAGCTTACGGCATCCTGCCGACCGGGAGCGTCGATCTGGACGATTATGTCGAGGGTTCCGTTTCGGGCTTATGCGAGGTCGATGTTGTCGATGCAGACCATCCGCTCGGTTTCGCGATCCCCGGAAACGGCGTTTATACCATCCTCGGCCCGACTTTTAACATCCCGGCCATGGACACGATCCTCAAGATCGCATCAAGCTGGGACCCGCTGGATGTCGGCAAGCCGCTCGCTGGAATCGTCAATCCAACAGCCGGAGGCAGGATCATCTTGAATGCCGGAATGCCTACTACCGGCATTTTGACATCCGGCGACGAGAGGCAATGGCAGTATTCCGCAAACGCGATTTTATCGGTCTTCGCCGAAAGGGCGATGAACGTCCGCAGCGTTCTAACGAGTGTAGCCACGGACTCAGTGGATGTCGCGCCTATCGCGCTCCCCGTCAACCGCGCCGAGGAGTTCGAGGTGACGATTCGCCTCAGAAATCTTTGGAACGCACCGATATCGAACGTAACCGTCTCGGAGCAGCTTGTCGGGATTTTCAGCTATGTTACGACCGTTAGCGGTCCTTCGCCCTCGACCGTGACGACCTCGACGATCACCTACGATGTCGGGACGATGCCCGCTGGCGGCGAGGTGATAATCGTCTATCGGCTGACGACACCGCCGGAGGACGATCCAAAGTGGTTCGATATCGACGATTACATGTTCGACGACAACAACGGATATTGCCGAATTTCCAGCAGCACGATGTTCTTCGACGATCCGGTCGATGGCGTCGAGCGCTGGGTATATCGAAATAGCATAAAGGGGCGTTTCCTTTTCGAGGCGGACATCGTCGCGGACGCCGATCTCAATTGGAAGAACATCCTCGGCGAATTTTTTCAGCCGTTCAAGATTTGGTCAACATTTGAGAACAAGGAGCGGACTGCTGGTTTGAACACAAAATATGTTCAATATATTCCGCTCGACGTGCCGATTTACTGGGTCGATCCGATGGCTATCCCGATCATTCGGACTCCCGGCGGCAAATTCGTCGATGTCCTTCGCGGTGACTGGGATCGCAACGGTGACGGCGAATACACGGGCGAGATTTTCCGCGACCTAAACGGAGACGGCACCCCGGACGCATGGCTCGACGTAACGACGATGCATCCGGCGCCGGACACGATGATTTACGAGGAGATATACTGGTATAATCCGTGGGCCAATGAGTTCGAGGATATCGACCACGACGGCATTCATCCGGTCGATGCCGACGACGACGGCATATTCGAGGTCGAGGACCCCGGCGACAAGATTCGCGCGCTTCGCTGCGAATGGACGCACAACCTCGATCCGTTCCCCGGATACGTCTGGTTTGATCCATATGCCAGTTGGGAACTCTGGATCGATCCGCCGCCGCTTGTGGGAATGGCGCTCGGCGCGGCGGATGCCGCCGGAAGTCTTCGTGTCGATATCGATACGATCCCGGAAATCGGCGACGTGCCGTATTATTATGCTAATTGGGAACACTGGATGGAAGCGGACGAGACCACCGGCGATATAGTCTGGAAGCGGCTCGTATATGTTCATTTCGGGGCATACGAGGGATTCGTTTTCCTCGATGACGGCGAAACGGTGCCCGATCCCTCCGCTATCGATGTCGGCCATGTGCCGTGGCCGAGGCGCGAGTATATCGCGGTTCTGAACCTCGGTGGCGAGGAACCGACGATGACCAATCCGATGTGCGATTCCAGTCTTTATAGTTGGATAGAATACAACACTATCTGGGGCGAGCCGGTCAAGAAGAAGACGCCGATCCGCGTAACATACACATATTACACGCCGCTCCCGAATCCACTTCAGTTCGAGTATATCAGCGCGACCTATGAGATCACCGATCCGACCTCGGGCGCGAGAATGCAGTATCTCCCGAAAAACGGCGAGGCGGATATAACATTCGACTTGTGCGCCAGCACGGAATACAGCCGGTATTGGCTCAAGGTGGTCGGGCAGGATTGGGGCGAGTTCAATTTCGATTACGACGGAGCGGGTCGGGGATGGCAACAAACATCGCCTGTGCCCGACGGACTCGGCGACGGCGTTGTCGGATACATGGTTCACGAAATCCCGAAGGGGATGTATGGCTATTCTATCGATCTCCCGCGCGATGGTGCGGGCGATATCGACATTTCCAGCCTCGTCGAGGGATTCCGGGCATATATGCATCACGACTCGGTCGGCGATGAGATCGTGGTCTATGAGCTTCCGTTCAAATGGCAGATATTGATTCCGCAGATTCTCATTCCGCCGGCGCTCGACGACGACGATTTCGATGCCGTGGACGACTGGGACGACGATTTCGGCGATAGGTTTGTCAGCGGCACGGGATATCTTCACGATATTTATCCGCCGCTCGATGGCGAGGAGGCCGAGGACAGCTTCGCCGTCAACCCGTGGCCGATGTATCCCATCGAGGGCGACCTCGCACACGCGCACGAGGGCTGGTGCCCCGGCGCGGACAGCTCTTACGGCGACGACCTTTGCGAACAGCTCGGCGAGACGAGACTCACCGTTCATGTCAACTATACCGGCAAGGGTTTCGAGGGGCCGGTGGAGATCAACAAGGGGGTCTGGCTCGTCAACGAGGAGATATTCGGCGGATCGCCGTGGGTGCAATGGTCGCATGCGCAGTTCGCATTCGCGAAGGGCCATAAGATAACCATCGCTCGGAAAGCGAATCCGACGATCATTCCGCTTCACCCGGATACGGTGCTCATGGGTTGGCATATCATGGAGTGGGACGAGCCGAGGGATTTCGACATCATGTTCGATCCATACCTCGACGGCACCGGTTACGGCGATGCCACAATCACAACGCACGTCGGCGGGCGCGAGCCGTCGAGTCTTTTCGAGCCGGACGCATATTGGAACGCACGCATCGATCCGATTAGCGAATATGCGACCGTTACCGCTCTTCCGTGGGCGACTCCGGCGGATTCGGCCCTCGACGATGCCGGATATCCTAAGACCGAAACCGGCGCGTTTGTGCAGGTCGTTATCGAGGTCGATAACACCTCCGGGAGTCACTGGTATCGAACGACCATTACACCGAATATCTCGGAGCTTGGTTCGACCGAATATTTCCTCTGGTATGGATGCTATCCGAGGCCCTTCGTGCCGCAGCATGTCGAGTTTGCCCCCGATGGCACACCGACTGTCCTTCCCGGCGACGATCCGAGGACATTCACGGCGGGATGGCGCTTCAATCCGAGCGCGGAGGAGGTGCTCTTTCAGGTCGGAGAAGCCGATGGAAGCATAATGATCCCGGAGATTCAGTCATCGCGCAGAGGGTATTTCATATATCACATAAAGCTCGATCCCAACCTTTCGGTCGGCGTCTATGAGATTCCATTCACAATCAGCGCGTTCGAGAAGCACTACACCGATCCGGGCGCGGGAACGCCCGTTTCCTACGATGTTCCGCCCGCGAAATTCGCTATCGTTCGGCGTGGAACCGACGGCCTGATAGACGAGCCGGCGAAGATAATCTGCGCGCAGGCCGAGCTGAATAATCTCGATACGGATCTGCGGGATTATGTCGGCATCGAAGACCCTTCGAGCGACGTTCGATGGGGACTTAGCCAGCCCACGCCGACGAACTGGCCGACACTATCTTCAACCGGCGCATCGGTCGTTGGGAGCCACCTCTCGATGAACGTGCCTTCGAGCATGGGTTCCGCATGGCCGCCAAATGTCTATACGGATAATTTCTGGATCGCGGCGAAGGCTACGGTCATTCCGCCGTTCGCCTCCGATGCCCTTCCGCTGGACTACGGCGCGACGCTCCACTACGACGATTTCATGGATATTGGCAGAACAAAAGGCGCTGGCATTGTTTATGTTGCCGCGCGCGGCGCATCGATGGCGCTCAGAAAGCGCGTGAGTTCGGTCAACGGCGTGCCGGTCGGCGAGGATGGATATTATATCCTCGACCAGGGGATTAACGAGATGACGATCGATCTGGTGGCGACGAATATCGGAAACGATATCGCCTTCAACATCGCTATCGAGGGGTTTGTCGGCGATGACGCGACCTTCATCGATGCCGACGACACGTATCCGTTCACCTACGATCCGACTCAAAAACTCGTTCGCTGGGAAAATTTCGCGCACATTCCGCCGGGAGTCGAGCGCGTGATTCCGGTGAACATCCGCGTCGAGCGCACCGAGGACAACGAGCTTCTCGAACTCTTCTACGCATTTGCGGCGGAGTTCTGGGATAGCCTCGATCAATACGGCGAGACGCGCGGAGTCCGCTATCGCCCGGAGGATAACGACACGATCTTCTACGGCGTCGATCTTTTCTTCGCGGACGGCGATCTGTCCGTTTCGGCGGCGGAGCCTTCGGTCGGCGATGAGGTAGATCTCAGGGCGAAGGTCAGGATCGAGGGCAACATGACGGCGAAGAACGTCGTCGTGCGCTTCATGGAGGATGGCTCGCAGATCGGCACCGACCGCGTGATCGTCGAGCTGAGTCCGGTGGACAGTTTTACCACCATCTCGATTCCGTTCACTATCGAGAAGGATTACCATCTCCTTTATGCGATGGTCGATCCCGACAGCCTGATGGGCGAGCTTCGCGAGAACAACAACGTCGTGGTTCTCGAACTGTTCACCGGAAAGGGCTATCCGTTGCAGGGTGTCCAGAATTTCCCGAACCCGTTCGACGATTATACCGAGTTCACCTATGTCCTGACGAAGCCGATGGACGATGTGACCATCAAGGTATTCACCGTTCGAGGAAGGCCGGTTAAGGCGTTCGACATGTGTCCTTCCGGCGTCGGTTACAACTCGGTCGGGTGGGACGCGCTCGACAGCAGGGAAGACCCGATTGCCAACGGGACTTATATCTACAAAATAATCGCACGGGACGACGAGGGTGAGACGTTCGAGGCTGTGGAACGCATCGTCAAGATGCGCTGAGTGATTCGATAAATCCCGATGCAAAACGGAGGCGGTTTTTACATGCCGCCTCCATTTTATTATGTAAAATGGCTGGTAAAGCTATTCGTTCGGATCGTATTCGGCCATCTTTTCGAGACGAAATGTCCTGATCATGATATAGACCAGCCAGCCGCCGTAGATAAGGCAAATCGCCATCGAGATAAAGGCGAGCACGCGGTTGAATTTGCCGAGACCCATGTCCCAATCGAGGATGTGTAGTTTTGCGAGAAGATAATGCCAATCGTGCATAGCCTCCCCGCCAAAAGGCGTTACAAGCGGTAAGGCCATGGCTCTGGCATCGGCGACATAGGGCGCGACATCGTAGAAATTCGTCGAAAGCCATCCGAAACACGCGGCGATTGCAAAATAATCGTGCTGGCGTCGGAACATGAAAATCGAGATTATCGGCGCGGCGAGCTGTGCTATCGTTCCACCGGCCATGTGAAGAAATTCACCAAAAAACATGAAGATATAATGCCCAAGCTCGTGGATTCCGAGGTTTAAACCCTTAAAAATGCTGCTGAACATCGGATCGGCGAGGTGCCGTATCCAGATTATCAGGAAAAACAGCAGAAGCAAACCGCGAAGAATCGGCAGACGTCCCTCCGCCCATTCTCGCGATTTTGATAGAAAATCTTCGACCAATATGCTATCCGTTTCGACCGGTTTTTGGAATTATCGGATGCCGAACCAGTGACCATTTTCGAGGTCGTCGAGGAACATCTTCGCGTCTTCCTCGTTCTCAATCGCTTTGCCGACCGCCTCGGCATTGGAGTAATTTTTCACCGGCGCAGGCATAAGCTCTGGCGAGGGCTTCGCGGGTGTCGTGTCCACGAATCTTGTAAAAAGATATACAAACGAAGCGGAACCTGCAAGCGCTTAAAAATGGCGGCGGCGGCGATTTCCCGCCCCCGAACCTCGGCACATTCAATATTACCCAGCCGCTCGTGGCCAGAAAGCCGCGACCGGAGCGGCCGTTGCGACGGAGAGCCACTTTGGGATTGTCTTTGAGGCCGCAAATATAGATAGCCCGATTGTCGATCTCCTTTCGTGGTTGTTCGAACTCCGGAAAGAAAGCCTTAATGCCCATTTTTCAACTAATTTCTAAATACATACAATATGTTACATAATTGAAAAACCGTTTTTAACTTGATTTAGTGTAAAACACATCTTATATTGTATTTAATTCTAAAAAGAAAAGAAGGGAGAAAAAATGGCAATGCTCAAGGTGACGGTGGGAGATTTTATTATCGAACTCGACGGCAAGGAAATTGAGTTGCTGGATAGGTTCGATGGGGTCCTTAAAAATCTATCATCGAAGAATTTCGAGAAGGTTTTATATGTTGTTGGAGAGAAACGACAGAAACCCGAACAAGCAAAGATCGTTGCTGAAACAAAGATCCGTAAGACGGTTACAAGAACGCCGAAACTTCAGAAAAAGCAACCGAAAAAAAGAACTGGCAAGCAGTTCGACGAAAACGGAAACGAGGTATGCCAGATCTGTGGAAAAGCCATGAGTTCCGGTTCCAAGGGAATGCCATTTCACGTCAAATCCCATGGCATGTCCTATAAAGAATATCGTGAAAAATATCCGATAAAACAGGTCGATTAAACTCGGTATTTTCGGTAGGCCGCTTGATTCTTCCGATTGGCCAATTGATTCAGATGCGACCACTGATCGACTGCTTAAATCCAATGATCGACGGCATCAATTACACAATCGGTCGGGTCAATTACCTGATCGATAGCGTCAAGCGTCCAATCGGTTAAATCAATTGCCAGATCGACGGCGTCAGTTCTTTAGAAGAGCGCGTCGATCTATTATTTGGTCGCGTCAATCGCCCAATCGAGGCTTTATAAATCCGTTTATCTGCGATACGCTTCCCTGCGATGACGAATGTGATAGATAGTTACAACCTTATGCCTAACACCGACCCGATAAATAATCTTGGTTCCCCCGACTTCTGTCAAGATTCCCCCGACTTCTTTGTCATTTCCCAGAAGTCTATTTTGATTTCCCCTGATTTTTCTTCGATTCTCTCGAACCCCGGAGCCAATTTCCCCTTCCCCTACGGCCAAATTATCATTTCGTAGGAGCGGTTCGTGAACCGCCCGCTGTCTTCGGGTCGTTCGCGAACGACCCCTACGGCGTTTCAAATTTTCATTTCGTAGGGGTCAACCGGTGGTTGACCCGTTTGCCGGATTAGCGAAAATCGCTGTTCACCACACACGGGCGACCCACCGGGTCGCCCCTACGACCAAATTATAATTTTAAATAATGAACGACGCGAAGCGCCGGTTATTCGTTCCTATGTGGAGGATGGGAAAACGTAGTGCTATACCGCCAACAGGCGTGATAACATCTTTTTCGGTAGCCTCAAATATCTTTTC
This sequence comes from uncultured bacterium, assembly GCA_964400105.1. Lineage (GTDB taxonomy): Bacteria > UBP14 > UBA6098 > UBA6098 > UBA6098 > CAYNTG01. The sequence continues at coordinate 33,283 of CAYNTG010000005.1, read as the reverse complement.
TTTTCAAGTTGTTAGATAAAGCACAAAGTTCTAAGAGTCTTGTTACCAGTTTCGTAGCAGCTTCCAACGATTCCAAATCGTCCTTTATCTCTTCTTGTTTAAAAGCGATGCCTGAGACACCAGGGTTAGCAACAATCATCTCATGTTTTAGGAAAAATGAGTTAATAGCCGTAATGGCACTTTCGGCGCCATACCTGCGGCCGACAACAACAGCAGCTCCTATTTTGTTCCTCAACATTCCTCTAAGTGACCAAGTTCGGTCCATAAATGACTTCAACTGTGCAGTAACGTTATTGAAATACACAGGGCTGCCGATAACCAAAGCGTCTGCTTTTAATATCTTGGGTACGATTATAGTTTGCATGTCATCTTTGATGACGCACGAGCCCCCTTTTAAGCAGGCCCAACAGGATCTACATGGCTCAATAGCATAATCAGAAAGTTTTATGAACTCTCCATCAGTCAAATTCAGCATGTGATTCAAAAGATAGTCTGTGTTGCTTTTCTTTCTTGGGCTACCTGAGATGAAAAGTATTTTCATAAATCACCATTGCCATTTTTCCGCCCGCACCGCCTCTCACGCGTGGGCGCGTCTTTCCGGACGCTCTGCGTCGGGTTTTTTGCGGGGTTTTGGTTTTGTTCTGTCATGATAAAA
>CAYNTG010000005.1:0-32528 GCA_964400105.1 uncultured bacterium | reverse complement strand
GACGCTCTGCGTCGGGTTTTTTGCGGGGTTTTGGTTTTGTTCTGTCATGATAAAAATAAAATAATTCTTCGTTCGCCTTCTGTCAAGCGTCTATCTTCAGCCAGCCTGTGGCGCTTGCCATCCGGCGCTAATCGAGTGGGATTTCTATCTCCTGGCCCTTATACTGGAGCTGGTATAGCTTGAAATAGATTCCGTTCTTTGCGAGTAGCTGTTGGTGGTTGCCCTCCTCGATGAGTCGGCCTTTGTGCATCACGAGGATTCTATCGACGTGCTGTATCGTCGAAAGGCGGTGTGCGATAACGAGACTCGTCCTGCCCTCCATCAAGTGCCAGAGGGCCTCCTGGATTAGCTGCTCGGTTTCGGTGTCGATATTTGCAGTGGCCTCGTCGAGGACGAGAATCGAAGGATCGAATGCGAGCGCACGGGCGAAAGACAGGAGCTGACGTTGGCCTGCGGAGAGCGTGCTTCCGCGCTCGGCAACCGGCTCGTCGAATTTTTGTGGAAGTCTTTCGATAAATTTGTCTGCGTTCACGATGCGTGCGACCTCGCGAACCTTCCCGTCGTCGATATTCATATCGTTGAGACGGATATTGCTCTTTATATCCCTCGCGAAAAGGAAGACGTCCTGAAGCACCACGCCGATATGTTTTCGGAGCCTCGATATATCCCATTCGCGTATATCAACTCCATCGACCTCGATGCTGCCTTTCTGGACATCGTAGAATCGCGAAAGAAGCGATATAATCGTCGTTTTGCCGGCACCGGTCTCGCCGACTATCGCCACCGATTCGCCCAAAGGCACATCGAAACTAACATCCCTCAAAATCCAATCCCAATCGGAATCGTCGGAGAGGCGTTTATATGCAAACCATACGCCGTCGAATTTCACGGTGCCCTTTACGTGATCGATGACCGTCGGATTCTTCGGATCGACGACGTCCGGTTCGGTGTCCATGATCTGAAAGATGCGCTCCGAACTGGCCATCGCGGCTTGCATTATGTTGAACTTTTCCGCGAGTGCGTTAATTGGCTGGAAGAACATCTCGATATAGCTCAAAAACGCGACGAGTGAACCGAGCGGCAAAAGGTTTTGCACGACCTGTCCTCCGCCGAACCATAGAACGAGCGCCAAACCGACATTCCTGAAAAGGATGATGATCGGCGAGAAAAGACCATGAACGATAATCTGGCGCATATTAGCCTTGTAATACTCGAAATTTTTCTCCTTGAAACGGCGGATATTCTCCCTCTCGCGGGCGAAAACCTTGATAACCATGACCCCGCTGAAATGTTCCGAGAGCGTGGCATTTATGAGGGCGATCTTCGTCCTCACCTCTCGATATACTGCGCGGAACTTTATGCGGAAAAGAAGCGTTATGGCCATGATAAACGGTGCAAGCGCCAAAATAAGCAGCCCGAGCTTCCAGTTCATAATGAGAAGCATCGCCGAGATGCCGATCAACTTGAAAAGATCGCTGAAAAGATTGATCAAAACGCTCGTGAACATCTCGTTGAGGACGTTCACGTCGTTTGTGCTCCGGGTTACCAGACGGCCAACCGGGTTGCTGTCGTAGAACTTGAGCGATAACCGCTGAAGGTGCTTGTAAAGCACGTTTCGGATATCGAAAAGGATGTTTTGACCGATCCATGTTATCAGGTAAATCTGTCCGTATTGTGCGAAAAACGCCAGGATTAACACGAGAATATAAATTAAACCGATGTAAAGAATCCCTTTCCTGTCCCTTCCGCGAAGCCTGCCGATGTCCGATGGCGGCATCTCGCGGAGATTCGAGTAGCTCAGGATAAACGTCCCCGGAATCGCCGTCGCTTCGATCTTCTCTCGATGCCGCTCGATTATCGCACGTATCGAATCGGCGGACTCGCCCTCGATCTTCGAGGTTTCGATGATGTAGTATTTTTCTCTTCCGAGCAGTCCAAGCTCTTCGAGTTGAGCGGTGATTTTCTGATCCAGTTCCTTCGCGTCGAAGAGGAACCACCCCTCCTCTGCGAGCGGAAGTAGTTCTTCGTCGTATTTCTCCCGAACCCTCATGACGACGCTCTCCGTCGTGTCGGAAAGATCGAGCTTTGCATTGTTGAATATTATATATCGGTCGATCCCGATCTTCATGATATACGGCTGTGCGATCTGAAACGCCGAGAGGAAAAGCACGACGACTATCGCCAAAACGATCCATTTCAAATACGGCTTTGCGAATACCATCAGCCGCTTCACAAGGTTCGAATCGTAGACCTTGCCGAGCTTCTGTTCCTCGTGGAAATCCTCGTATGAATGACCGTGAGGCATGTTATCCTTTAAAAGTTGCTTTTAACATCATGATGCTATTCACTTCGCAAATTAGGTCGTAAAGAAAACTACTTTTCTTCGAGCATCTTCTCGAGCTGTTGTCTTCGGTCGATATCGGCGTAAATTCCCTTCGTGGATAGAAGTTGTTCGTGCGTTCCCTGCTCGACGATCTTGCCCTTGTCGAGAACGAATATATGATCCGCGTTTTTGACCGTGCTGATTCTATGACTGATAAGGATACAGGTTCTCCCCTTCATGAACTCTCGAAGTCCTTCGAGTATATTTTCCTCGGTCTCCGTATCGACGGCGGAAAAGGCGTCGTCGAGGATGAGGATTCGAGGGTTCACCATAAGCGCTCTCGCGATAGCGATCCTCTGTTTTTGGCCGCCGGAAAGGGTAATCCCCCGCTCCCCGGACATCGTGTCGTAACCCTGGGCGAATTCGAGGATGTTGTCGTGGATACGGGCTATCTTCGTGCACTCGATTGCCTCTTCGTCGGTGGCTTCGGGATTGCCGAACTTTATGTTATCCATGATCGTATCCGAGAATAGGAACGAATCCTGCGGCACCGTTCCGATCTGTTTGCGAAGTGGTTCGAGGGCGAGCGTTTTGATATCGTGGCCATCGATGAAAAGCGTTCCCTCCCCGACATCGAAAAGTCGCGGAATAAGTCTTAAAAGCGTTGTTTTTCCGCTGCCGGTGCGGCCTATTATCGCGACTGTTTCGCCCGCTTTTATTTTGAGGGAAAGGCCGTTCAGCACCGGTCCTGTGCCGTCGCCGTAATCGAATGTTAGACCACGGAACTCGATCTCGCCCTTAATATCTTCGAGCACAACTGGATTTTCAATTTCCTCGATTTCCGGCTCGAGATCCATAACCTTGTTCACCCTTCCCATCGAAGCCTTGCCGCGCTGGTAGAGATTTGTGATCCATCCGGTGGCAATCATCGGCCAGATCGCCAAACCGAGATATGCGTTGAACGCGACGAAATCGCCCATCGACATATTTCCGAGAATAACGCGACTTCCTCCGAGCAGGATCACTATTCCAAAACTAATTCCTATGATGAGTCCGATAAGCGGATCGAAAAGTCCAGATATTTTCACGAGGAACATATTTTTCTCGCGATAATCGGAATTCTTGACCTTGAAATTCTCCGCTTCAGCCTGCTCCTGGACATAGGCCTTTATCACGCGAATGCCGGAGAAGGTCTCTCTGGCGTTTTCTGTGAGCGATGAGAAGCTCTCCTGAACCTTCTTGAAACGGTCGTGAAGCTGTTTTCCGAATTTTATTATAACAAAGGACAGTATTGGCATCGGGATAAAAACAAATAATGCTAATTTCCAATCGAGAAGCGCCAGCATTGTGACGCTCGCTATGAGCATGAATACGGCATCGAAGGCGGCGACGATAGCGATGCCGGTCATCATCGTAACTGCCTGAAGGTCGTTGGTGGCCAGAGCCATGAGATCGCCGACCTTCGTCTTGTTGAAATACCCGACGCTTTGTGTGAGCAGGATGCGATAGAACCGGTTGCGAATATCGAACTCTATCCTCCTCGACGCCCCGATAATGAGGAACCGCCACAGAAAGCGCATCGAGCCGATCCCTAGTGATATGAGAATGATAAACAAGGCATACTTTAGAAGCATGTCGTTGTTCGCGGTTCCATAGGTAAGTCCGTCGATCACGGCCTTCACAATGCGCGGGATGATAAGCTGGAAACCATCGACGAAAATAAGCGTAAAAAAGCCGCCTACAAAGAACCACTTATACTTTAAGATATATTTTTTTAGTGTGCGAAGCTCATTCATGGAAATTTATTTTCTATAAGTTAAATATCAATCTTTCAATTTTAACGATTCGATTTCATAATGCAAGTTCGGATTTTGCCCGAAATAAACCGCCTCGATCATACCACATGATTTACTGGAGAAGCTAATACTCGAGCGCTTTTAAAAAAGGCCGAACTATAGTCCGGCCTTTTTGCATTATTTGAAATGATCTGCTTAACCTTCTGGTGGTAACTCGCAACTATCTTCATTTAGATTAATTGCATTCGCTTCTTCTTTGCCATGGATTATGGCCACAAAACTCCTCTGCGCCAGCAATGAAAATTTGTTTGCTACCGAAAAGAAAATCGGGACATAATAGAGCGTAAGAATCGTGGCAGTAATAAGACCGCCTATCACCGTCAACGCCATCGGGGATCGCAACTCGGCGGCGATGCCCCCGGAGAGCGCCATCGGTAACATACCGAAAATCGTCGTTAGTGCAGTGATAAGCACGGGTCTAATTCTATCGTAGCCCGCCTGGATCAGGGCGTCGTTTTCACAAAGACCCGATCGACGAAGTTGATTCGTATGATCGACGAGCACAATTCCGTTGTTGACCACGATTCCGGCCAGGATGATTATCCCGACGAACGAGACAACGGATAGTGTCGATCCCGAAAGCAGGAATATCCAGATAACGCCCACCGCCGCCAGCGGGAGCGTGATCATAATAACGAACGGCTGAACGAGCGACTCGAATAGCGCCGCCATTATAGCATAAACGAGGATTATAGCAAGCAACAAGGCTATTACTAGATCGCCGAATGCGTCCTGCATACTCTCTTGTTCGCCGGAAACCTCATAGCTGTAACCCGGTTCCAAATTTGTCACTATCGGAGCAATCTTTTTTTCGATATCCTTAACTAACCCACCGACATCGCGTCCCCGGCGGTTGCCATAAACGTGCACCATCCTGGTTTGTCTTTCGTGCTCGATTTGAACCGGTCCGACTCCCTCGATGAAATCCGCAACCTCTTTTAAAGGAACGAATCCAATCGGTGTAGAGATAGGCATATTCTTGATATCTTCGATATTCAATCTCTCTTTTTCTCTCAAGCGAACACGAATATCGGTCTCCTCGCCGGCTTTATCTCTAAGCCTTGTGGAAACTACTCCCAGAGTAAGAGTCCGAATCTGGTTTGCCAGAATATATGTTGGAACGCCGAGTCTCGAAGCCTTTTCTTTATTTATCCGAATTTCGATCTCGGGCTTTCCCTGTTCGACACTCGATCGAACATCCGCGAAGCCGGGGATATCCTTAACAACCTCGACAATATCCAGCGAATATTGTCTGAGTCTATCGTTTTCGTCGCCGGATATTTTAATATCGATGTCGCCTTCACTCGTACTCATCATGTTCATCTGGCTGAATTGCATTTCCACGCCATCGAAATCCGGGAAACGTTGGGTGATTTCTTCGGTGATTTCGCTATTCGTCCGTTTGCGATCTGCATTCAGAAGAATCATCAACATCGACTCGTTCGAACCTTCAGGTCCAAACGACATCCTGTCTTCAGAACCGACCATCGTCATAACGCGGTCGATCTCCGGAATATCGAAAATGATGTCCTCCAAAAGCTGAGTTTTCTCATCAGTAACATCGACACGGGTTCCAACCGGCAATTTCATATTGATAATCATCATATCGTCGTCGGATTTTGGAAAAAATTCCGTGCCAACGAATGTAAACGCGATACCCGTGATAATGAGTGTCCCTAAAAGCATAATTGCCATTATACCGCGATGTTTGAGAGACCAAGCCAGAGAAGTCCGATACTTGAGTCGTATCTTTTCGAAGAATCCGGGTTTTGATTTTTTGGTTGACCTTTCTTTTTTGAAAATCAAAGACGCAACCATAGGGACAATCGATAAGGAAACGACAAGACTGCAAACAAGCGCAAAGGAAACGGTAAGCGCCAATCCTCTGGTTAGCTGTCCGGCAAGCCCGGACGAGAAGACCATCGGAAGGAAGACCGCGATAGTCGTTATCGTGCTCGCTGTGATCGCCATGGCGACTTGATTTGCACCGATTCTTGCTGCTTCGTTTCGATTTTTCCCAAGCTCCATATTCCGATATATGTTTTCGATAACGACGACAGCGTTATCGACGAGCATGCCCACCCCGAGAGCTATACCCCCAAGGGTCATGATGTTAAGCGTATATCCAGCTAACTTGAGTGGGATAAATGTTGCGATAACCGAGAGCGGGATCGCAATTGCGATTGCGAAAGTCGGACGCCAATTTCGGAGGAAAAGCCAGATCATAAGGATTGCGAGAAGACCGCCGATTATAGCGTTCATCCCCGTAGCACTGCCGACTCTGGTGATGGAATCTGCCATGTCGAGACCGAATTTATATTCGATATTTTCCGGCATATCCTTCCAAATCTCTTCGAGTGCCTTTTTGACCCGGTTGCCAACAGCGACGCTGTTAGATTTCGATTGTTTGAAGACCATCATCACAACGCCCGGTTGGCGATTCGCATGGATGTAAGAATTAGTTTCCTTTATTCCATCTTCGACATCTGCGATTTCGCTAAGATGAATCGGTTGGCCGAATTTTGTTGCTCCAACAACAATTTCCCCAACCTCTTCAACATTATTGAATTCCCCGATAGTCCTGAGCAAGAATTCCTCTTCGCCTACCTCGATTATTCCAGCCGGCATATTGATGTTTTGAACAGAAAGGGCAGTGACGATATTGGTTCCCGATATACCGAGTTCGCGCATCTTAAGCCCGTCGAGGAAGACATGAACCTCGCGCTCGTCCCCACCATAAATGAAGATACTCGCCACACCCTCGAGGCGTTTCAGGGGTGACGCGACCTCATCCTCGACGAGTTTGCGAAGCGCTTTCGTATCGTCCATTCCGGTGACAGGAATGCTAAGAACCGGCATCTGGCCGATATCGAATTTCGAAACATAAGGGCGTCGAACATTCTCAGGAAGGAAATCTATCGCTTCGTCGAGAGATGCGCGGACATCCTGTGCCGCGAAATCTACATTGGTGCCCCACTCGAATTCGAGTGTAAGTAACGATAGGTTTTCACGTGAGATCGAATGGACCTTTTTAAGATTACTAACCGTTCCGACGTAGCCCTCGAGTGGCTCTGTGACGCTTTTCTCGACCTCTTCACTCGCAGCTCCGCTGTAAACAGTGGTCACCATGACCATCGGGAACTGGATATCTGGGAAAAGGTCTAATCCGAGCGACCATACCGACCAGATACCCATTACCACAAGGATAAGGGCGAACATGGCTATGCTGACGCGGCGTTTTACTGAAAATTCAGGTATTGTCACTCTTTAACCTCCTGAACAACATAAACTTCGAGACCCTCTTTAAGCCCGACCGCGCCCTTCGTAACCACGATATCCGAGGATTCGAGGCCATCGAGGATTTCCACGATTTCGCTGGTAATCAGGCCTGACTGGATAATTCTACGTTCAACCTTTCCGGAACGATAAACGAAAACCACGCTATCGCTGATTACCGCCGAACGCGGAACAACCATCGCATCTTCGTGGATAACGGTTATGACATCGACATTAACGAAGACGCCCACGGGAAGTTTGCCGCCCTTGTTTTCGAGAACGATTTCTCCGCTGAAAAGACCGGTATATGGATCGGCGCCGGGGGATATGTTGTCGAGCGCTCCCAGAAAAACCGTGTCGGGATAGACCTCGGAGGTGATGCGCGCATGCATTCCCTGCTCGAGTTTCGAAAAGTCCTTGGCGGCTATCTCGACGGGCAGCTTGAGCCTATCTATCTTTGCCAACCGAAGGATCCCGCGCATACCCGGCGAAAACACATCGTGCTCATTAAAATATTTCCCGACGATGGTGCCCGAAAATGGCGCACGCAGTTCGGTATTGTCCAGAACCTGCTTATATCCGGCTTTCGCCGCGATGTAGCCCGCCCTTGTCTGATCGTAGCTCTGCGGCGCGATGAGGCTGTCCTCGTATAGCGCCTTCGTCCGCGAATAGGTTCCTTTTGCGGCATCGTATTGCGCTTTGGTTTGGTCGAGCGTTTCACCGCTCATCCGAACGAGCAATTTGTCGAATTTAACCTTATCGCCGACATCGACGTAAATTTTCTCTATTGTGCCGGGGATTTGAGGAAATACCATGATATCCTTGTGTCCCTCGAGACGACCGGAGAAATTTACCGTCTCTTCCAGATCGACCGTTTCGACGACCTGTGTTTTGACGGAAATCTTCTCCTTGTCGAAGCTCTTCGAGTCACCGCCCTTTCCACAACCGGCGAGCGATGCGATAAACAATGTCAGTATTATCGCGAATGTTACTTTATACCTTGTCATATTCTACTCCTTTAAAAACGAGCCTATTGCTGCTTCGTATTGAACGACAGCGAGTTTGATGTCGGATATCGCCGAGATATATTCCGCCTGAGCCTGAATAAGCGAGCTGTTTGCGTCGAGAACGTCGGTGTTCGCGGCCATTCCGGTGCTGAATTCGGCCTCCGCGACGCGGTAGCCCTCTTTTGTCTGCTCGAGCTTGATTCGGGAAACGTCGAGCGCTTGTGTATTCTCTTCCAATTTGTTATATAAGTTGCGAATCTCCATCTCGGCGGCGCGACGAACCATGTCGAGCGTTTCTTCCACCTCGCGCTTCTGCATGTTCGCCTTGCGAACCCCGAATATTCGTTCGCCGAACGATAGAATCGGCCAGCTCGCGGCAACCGTGACATTCCACGAGTCGTAGAATTCCTCTTCGAGCGCTTGATTAGGCCGCTTATACGACCAGTTAAAGACACCGACCACATTCGGAGAAAACGCGCCCCACGAGATAAGCCGACCCGCCTTTGCGGCGTCGAGGCCAAGTTCGAGCATCCGAACATCGGGGCGATATCGAAGGCCATAATCCAGGGCATCGTCGAGAGCGGGCCGGACAACCTCGACGGATACCGTATCCGGGTCGAGAATTAGAGATGTATCCGCTGGAAAATCGAGTAGAAAATTCAGTCCGAGCCTTGTGGCATTCACGGCATTTTGCGCCCGGATTATCATCAGGTCGATCTCCGAGCTTGCGACACGCGTCTTCAAAAGATCGTTCCTTGCAATAAGGCCCTGCGCGAACATGCCCTCGATGACCTTCAGATGGCCGTTCATTCGCTCGCGTGCCTGCTCCACAGAGCTTAAGAACACACCGGCCTTGACGACACCGAAATAAGCCTCCGCGATATCGACTGCGGTGGAATTACGCTGATCGCGCAGGCTCTCCAGTGCAATTTTTGCGCCGTCGCGAGCGGCACGATAGCCGTTTATTATCTTGCCCCCCATAAAGATAGGCTGCTGAACTCCAAGCGTAACGTTATAGTTATCCAGTTTTCCCATCTCGATACTCATGCCGCCGAACTCCGGAGGCATGGTCATAATTGGGGTTTCGTCGAGGCGCGTATATGAGGCGTTTAAGGTAGCTCGCGGAAGGAAATTCGTAAGCGCGATTCTCGAGTCCTCTCTTGCGGCATCGCTCTGATAATTCGCGGTAATGACCTGCGAATTTGCTTCGAGGCCGCGTGAAATAGCCTCGTCGAGCGTAAGCGCTCCGGCGCTGAAGACCATCGCAAGGATAAGCGATAGTCTGATTAGAAGTCTCATAAATATTCCTTTATCGAAATTATTTTATCCAGATGAACAATAATATAAATATTGAGTTATGTTTTCGCCAATGCACCATTAAAAAACTGTTCTATAACGATTTTTTTCTTATTGCGAAGATCGCCCCGACCACGGCTAAACATCCAATCGCCGACATATCCGGTAACGAGCGCCATCAGCATGTGTGCGATCTCTTTTGGTGGAATATTTGGATTAATCTCGTTCTCGTGCTTATTACAAAAATCCGTAACCCTTTTTCGTAAAACTTCGATCCCCGCAAAGACTTTTTTATGTATAACCTCGTCAACCAGTGATTTTTGCCTGAAACTCTCGGACATCATCACAAGATAAAATTTACGATTATTTTCAATGTAATCTATCGATATCTCGACGTATGCCTCGACACCTTTCCTAAAATCGTTCTCTTTGGCAAACATCTCATCTATCAAAGATTGAATCTCAGCAAAAACCGTGGATATCAGCTCCGTTAAAAGGTGCTCCTTGCCATCGAAATAATTATAGATAGTTGCCTTTGAGAAACCGGCGCGATCGGCAATCTCCTCCATCGTCGTATTATAATATCCCTTTTCTGTGAACAATTCCTTTGCGGAATCCAGGAAAAGCACCTTGTTTCTTACCTTATCTTTATCCCTTTGGCGCAATACGAACCCCCTTTGTGCAATTTTTGTTTTATACCGAGATTAATATAATGACCGCGAGTCACAATTTCAACTTTTAGTTTAAATTTCTTTGTAGTAGGGACGTGTTTGAAATCCGCCCATACTCTTTTGCAAGACAAAAATCAGCAATCTCTTGTTATTAACCAAAACCTCCAATGACGTTGGACAAAAACGTAGAAGTCCTTAGTCAATGTAGTTTAGACGATATTTCTAATTAAAACAGATAAAATCGAGAATAAACTTGCTTTTTATAGGTTAAATCCTTTATTTTAGGGTAGGAGGATAAAATGAAAACAGTTTTTTTAATCCTGCTTATCGCAGGAGCCGTTTATCTCATCTATACTTATGCTATGCCTATGATTAGCGGGCCGGAATTCGAGAATACGAATACGGACAGCATTCGGCTTAGGCAACAAGAGGCAAGGGAGATGCTCCGTAACGCCCAGTTGAAACAAAATTCACATCACAACAGGTTTGGCAAGTTCACATGGATTCTCGACAGCCTCGATGTGCCGGAACGTGGGACGTATTACAAAATGAAGATGACAGAGGTAACGTCCACCTACTTCTCGATGCGTGCCGAGGGTAACGTCGATAACGACAAAACGCTCGATGTATGGGTAATTATGAACGACGGTCAGCCCAGAAATCTCATCGATGATGCCTTCAAATGATCTTGTTATATAACCTTCTTATGCCCTAAATGAAACCTGAAGAAGAAACCGCAAGTTTGAATAATCCGCGAGTCGCGCGCGCGGTGCGGTCGTTTATTCCAAATCAGGTATTCGAACGAATCGCACGAAACCCCGATAGTCTCGACCGCGTTGGCGAGCGCCGGACGGTTACGGTAGTTTTCGTCGATATTGCCGGTTTCACCCCTCTTTGTGAGGGCAAGGATGCCGAAAGCGTTATTATCTTTCTGAACGAGCTATTCTCCGCGATTCTCGAACCGGTCTCGCTATATGGCGGAACAATAGATAAGTTCATGGGGGACGCCGCGATTATCCTGTTCGGTGCGCCGGTTGTGCACGAAGACGACGCGGAGAGGGCTTTGGCCGCCACATTGGAGATCATGGACCGTGTCGCGGAATTCGGAGAGATGCAGGTCTCAATCGGAGTGAATACCGGAATGGTCGTCGCGGGGATCGTTGGAAACGACGAACACCGCGAATATACCGTCATCGGCGACGCCGTCAACACCGCATCACGACTTCAAAACGCAGCGGAACCCGGCGAGATACTTGTCGGACCGGAGACGTTCGAGGGAAATTTCGAGGCATTTCGTTTTGGTGAACCGAGAAAGCTTGCCCTGAAGGGCAAATCCTCGCGTATCGAGGCTCGCGTCCTTCTCGGACGAAGGCTTGCCGAAAAGGTTCGATCTATTCCACCCCTCATCGGCAGAAAAAAGGAATTTGAAAAACTCTGCGATACAGCGTTCATAAAAGGCGACGCTGCCGCATTAATCGGTGAGGCCGGTTCAGGCAAAACGACGCTGATGTCGCATCTTCGCAATTCGGCGGAAAAGAGGGATATCCCCGTGCTTTTTATCGAGGGCACTCCGTGGGGGGAAAATATCCCGTTCGGCCCGATCCAACCACTCATCATCGATATCCTCGGCGAATTCCCCGATGACGAATTTCGACGTTTGATCCCATCGAAATTGGGGCTATTCCCGCTGCTTTCAGGTATCCTCGGAATTCAGATCGCTCCCACCGACCGGACGAAATACCTCTCCCCAATCGACAAACGCAAGCTCCTCGACGAAATTATCGTCGATCTTTTGGACTCCCGGTTTCGAGGTAATCGAGCGCTGCTCCTGATAGATGGCGCGGAAAATATCGATCCATCCTCCGTCCGACTGATTAAGCATATGGCATCCCAGGACACAACCTCGATAGTGATAGCTTCAAGAAATATAAATCACTGGATCGAAGACATATGCGACGATAAGATCGTTCTCGATAACCTCGATATCCGCTCGACGGCGGCACTCTTCCGGCAAACACTCGATATCCGGCGTATCGCGTCAAAACTCACCGAAAAGATATTTGCCGAAACAAACGGAAATTCGGGGCACATCGTCGAGCTGGCGAGACTCCTTCGAGGCATGGGAAAGCTCTTTAAAAAGCGAGGCGTCGTCGATATCGATGGGCATATCATCGATGCACTTCCGGCCGGTATAGAGGGAATATTGACGGCGCGAATCGACAATCTTCCGCCGGATGCCCGCGAGGTTGTGCGCGTCGCTTCCGTCCTCGGTGTGGAATTCCCTCCGATTCTGATCCATGAGATTCTCGGCGACGAACTCGCGGAAAAAGGTGTCGAGCAGCTTATCTCCGAGGGCATTTTCACGAGGACAGGCGAGGTGTTGCGGTTTGCGTCGAGGGCGTTAGCGACAGCGGCATACGAATCGCTTTTTATAACCGCCCGCAGGAAGATACATATCGACGCTTCGTCGAAGATCGAATCGATATTCGGCGAAGACAACGAGCGGTTTTACGAATCGTTGGCGCGTCACTATCGGATCGCCGAAGTTCGGAATAAGGCCTTCATATATGAGCTTCGTGCGGGGATAAAACAGGAGAAGCGGTTCGCAAACAGTGAGGCTTTGCACTATTATAATCTTGCGCTTGGTGTTTCCGACGACGAGGCGGTCGAATGGGGTCTGGGAATCGAGCTTTTCCATGCTATCGAATCGGCGGGAAAGCTGTATTGGTATTCCGGCTATCTCGAAAAGGTTATCGAGCTTAATTCGCGGGCGAGAGAGATAGCTAAAGAGCTGGGCAAAAAAGCCCTCGAGACGGATTCGATAAATCGGATCGCACTCGCAAACCACGAACTCGGGCGTTTCGACAAGGCGATGGAGCTTTACGAAAGGCTCCTCTCGACTCTAAAACCACTCGATACGGAACGCGAACGGATGCTTCAGGCGATGACAAACTACGGCACGCTGCTTTCCGACCTCGGCAAGCTCGATAAGGCAAAAGAGATATATATGAACGGGCTGGAACTCTCCGGCGAATCCGCTGATTCACCCGGAGCGGCAAACCTCCTCGGAAATTTGGGCTGGCTGGAGTCACAACTCGGTAATCTCGATAAGGCGGAAGAATATCTCGAACGGTCTGGAAGGATCGACGCCGCCTTGCACAACCTTCGAGGCGAAGCGATAAATGCGATCAACCTCGCGCAGCTTTATCGGGCGAAGGGCGAAAAGAAACGCGAGCTCGAGCGTTATAAAACCGCACTCGAAATCCTCGAACGGATCGGCGACCGAAGGGGCGTCGCGCTTTGCCTATCCAATCTCGGCGACGCTTCGAGGGAGATGCGTGATATCAAATCGGCGCGATCCTATCACCGTAGGGCTTTGAAACTCGCGCGTGAGATCGACGACCCCCAGAGAATCGTCGATGCAGAGCTTGGGATCGCGCTCGACAGCGCCGAAGCTGGCAATATTACCTCCGCTATAAAGCGTGCCCGCAAGGCATACAAAACCGCACGCGAATCGGGCGATTGGGAGGGAGAGATCGATGTCGGCCTCGCGCTTTTGAAACTTATGCGCAAATCCGGCGATAGAGCCGGTTTCGATAGAATAAAAAAAACATTATCAAAAACGATAGAAAACAACAACCCATCTGCGATGGAAAAACTGAAAGCAATATACGAACAATAAGGAGGACGTATTATGAGAATCAAAATCATGTTACTTGTGGCGATATGCGTATTCTGCGGCGCGCAGCCGTGGGAAAGCATCGGCCCGGACGGGCGATTCGCGCTCGTTGTAGCGCCCGATCCGATCCATCAGGATTCGATCTACGGCATCTTCGGAGCCATGTCCGATATTCGCCTCGAATTATTCAGAACGCCGGATGCCGGCGATTCATGGGACACCATCGGACATTATACAGGCCTTACACTTCATCCGGCAACGGCCGAAACGATATTCGCGGCTTTCGGAACAGGTTCCTTCTCCGATGGAATTTGGCGAAGCAACGATTACGGCTTAACCTTCGATTTTCCGCCTCCGATATGGTTTTACATGGCGAGGGGCATGGTCTATGATCCTGTCGATAATTCACGCGCTTACGGATGGGGAGATGGCCTCATGCGCTCGACGGACGGCGGCGCAACATGGGTGGAAATCCACATCCTGTGCTCGGACAGTAATTTCGACGGCGTAGCGGTCGATCCGGTGCGCAATAACCGCGTCTATGCATGGAATTTCGGCGGCGAGTTCTTCCGTTCGAGCGACTACGGTGTCACGTGGACGTTGACACACACCTTTACGGAATCGATGAGCCCGGACGACGTAGTTATTGCCTACGAGGATTCTACGAAGATATTCGCGGCCTGCTGGGGCGGTTTGGCAAAAAGCACCGATTGCGGCGATACATGGGAGAATATCGCACTCGTCGAACCACCATCGAACTGTATTTGGGTATCGGAGGTCTCGTCGGAATATGTTATCATCGGCGGAAGATACGGCGTTCGCATCTCTTCGGATGGCGGCACGACATGGGCTTTGCTCGGCGATTCGGTAACATGCGAGGTGGAGGACTTCGCGGTCGGTCCGCGCGGATTGATCGGGGAATATTGGTATATCGGCACCGCACGGTTCGGTATTCAAAGGATGCCGGCGATTATATTCAGCGAAGGCCCGATTATCTCGAGCTATTTTCCGCTGGACAGCGTATGGGTTTCTCTGGACAGCTTCGATGTCTTCATCGACGTTCACGACCTAGATGGAATCGACAGCACGAGCGTCATATTCGACGTCGATGGAACGATATGGACATGCGCCGCCCCGGAGCTTTGGCTTGCGGATTCCGGGCTTATTTTTCGGGACGAATTTCTTAGCGGCGATACGGTTCATTTCGAGCTGACCTCGGTGAGCGATATTCTTGGCAATCCATCGGACATGCTTCCATTTGAATGGACGATATTCATCGATACCGAGGCGCCGGAGCTTACTTACAGGTATCCGGATTCGGCTGAAGTCGTTACCGGAACGGATATTACGGCAAAGATATATGCTCGCGAAGACGGAAGCGGAATCGATAGTGCAAGCTTTTACGTGGTCTTCGACTCGGAGACACTCGACATCTCTTCGCTCGCGGTTATTATCGATGCGGACACCATCCTGGTTCACTTACCGAGTACTGGAATCGTTATCGCGCCGGGGGATACTATCGATGTCGCGGTTCATTTTCAGGATCGAGCGACCATCGGCGGCGCGAATATGCTCGATGCATCGTGGTCTTTCTCGATAGAGCCAACCGGAATCGCCGATGCTCAAATGCCGATCTCAAAATCGCTTTCGGTCTATCCGAATCCATTCAACGCGAGCTGTTTAATCGAATCCGGCGTGGGTGTAACGATTTACAACATCTACGGCGATCCGGTGAAATCTATCGACTCATTTGAAAGTGGTCGCGCTTTGTGGAACGGCCGCTCGGAATGCGGCGAAGCTCTTCCGTCAGGCGTGTATTATCTTAGGCAAAATGCCGGGGATCGTCTCGCGAAACGACTGATCCTGCTCAAATAGCGGCGCACCATTCGACAGCGAGGCGGATCGCCTCGATCATGCTCGACGAATCGGCGGAATCGGTGCCGGCGATGTCGTAAGCCGTTCCATGATCGGGGCTTGTGCGAACAAAAGGAAGACCGAGAGTCGCATTTACCCCGCGCTCGAAACCGGCCATCTTGAGCGGAATAAGCACCTGGTCGTGGAACATCCCGACGATGACATCGAATTGTTTCCTGACCCGTGGAATGAACGCCACATCAGGAACCAGCGGGCCACGAACATCGTAACCGCAAGCTTTTAGCGTTTCGACCGAACTTTCGATAGTCGTCTCTTCGGTTCCGAAAAGGCCGCTATCGCCAGCATGGGGATTGAGCGCAAGCACGCCGATAGCAGGGCGCTCGATTCCCATAAACCGCGCCATCGACCCGGCGGTAATGCGAATAGTTCCCTCGATAAGCTCATTGGTTATCATCGATGGCACGCTCGAGATCGGCACGTGGCGTGTCGCCGGAACGACGCGGAAATCGCCTGCGAGAAGCATCATCACTACCCTGTCCACACCGGCAAAATCGCGCAGATATTCGGTGTGTCCGCTGAATGGAACAATCCCCGCCATTTCTACGCAGGCCTTGGAAAGCGGTGCCGTAACGAGCGCATCGATCTTGCCGTCGATAGCCGCTCGCGTCGCCTCGGCAAAGGAATCGAAAGCGAACCTGCCGCCAGCGGGCGTCGGGTGCCCGAAGGGCACATGACCGCCGAGTCTCGTCGAACCGGCAAAGGTTACTCTTTTTGCGGAAAGCGAGAGTTCGACGAGATCGGCGGCCCACCGGAAACGCCGGCCAAGCTCCACGAAAAAATCTTTTTCGCAAAAGAGAATGAATTCGAGATCGAGATCGTGAAGCTGAAGGATCGCCTTGGCCGTCGTTTCCGGGCCGACGCCCGCCGGATCGCCGACGCTTATCCCGATTCGTGTAGTGGTCATTTAAGGAGCACGGCCTTTACGGTTCGGGATTCATCGCCGCGCGAAACCTTCAGAAAATATACGCCTGACGAAATCTCGCAAGCGTCTATTTGGTATGTCGATTTCCCGGCAGGCTGCGCGATATAAGACTCGTGCAAAACCTGCTTTCCGCAGATATCGAAGATTACCAAATCGATATCTGCGACGGTTGGATTGCCGATCTCGATGGAAAACGACGGATTAAACGGGTTCGGAAATGCGCGCGAGACCTCGAATTCGACAGGTTTTACCGCCTCTCCGACATCGCATAGTTCATATTCGAGGCCGCCGACGAAATACTCCCAATCGTCGATCTCTTCGGCATCCATGTAAAAAAGCCGCCCCTCTGGAATCGTGACATAAACCCAGATCGATTCAGGCTCGGAATTCTCCATAACCACAACGCCGTGGCCATCGGAGATAATCACTTCGGAGTCATAGACGAGGCTCGAATTGTCGTTTTGCTCCTCGATCCAAATATCCAGCGTGCCGGAGACGGAATATGCCGCAAACGCCGTGTCCGTAACATCGAATAGTATAGAATCCATAGCGGAGGAGACCTCCGCAACTGCAGGTAATGTAGCCGTAACGAGCGCGCGGCTCTCGATGGAAAAGCTCGTCGATCCGATTTCGGGATCGCCGTAGATGGATATCGTGAAATCCTCGGCATCGGAGTTCGAGACCGTGATATATCCGAGACCGGACGTGAAAAATATCGAATCCGGCGCATCGATACTGCCGTTGGAATCCGGATCGAAAATAGAAACCGACGCACCGCCGTTATATCGCGTCTCGATGAACCATTCCCCGAATATAACGACTCGGAAATTCCTTTCCGCGCCCATCGGAATCCAATCGTAATCCATGCTATATGCCATCATTCCGCCTTCGCCGATTTGAACGAAACGGACGCCAGCCGTGTCGGAGAAAAGCGGTCCGCTGGCGACAATCTCGACCTCCTCGGTCGAATCGTCCACCACGCCGAATGTCGCGATTCCTCTTTCGAATGAGATTATCCCATCGATCGGATCGACGACGGCCTCGCCGCTGGCGGAAATCGCAACCGATCCGGTATATGTATCGTCGATCTCGTCCGATCCAGTTCGGGCCGTAACCGTGCCGATCACAGTGTCACCTGCCGCAATAACATCCTCGCTCAGCTCCGCAAATCGATATCGAACCGCGCCGCCGGATGCCCCATCCTCGAAAAACATAGTATATTCGGGGCTTTCCGCGAGAAGACCCATATCGAAAAGGCCCATCTCCTCGGCATCCGAGACCGAAATCTCGATCTCGTCCTCGCCCGAATCGCACAAATAGAGCGTGCGACGTCCTTCAATAATCGGGATCGCAACATTTTCTGAAACGTTGGAAAGCCAGGAATCCCCGGTCGTCGAATCGATTACGGCAATGCTCGAATCGCTGTCGCCATATATCGAAATCGCGAAATAGCCGGAGTAATCGCTATCGATTTCGCCGCTTTTGTCCACCGTTTTGACGACGACCTTCGTCGTCTCGCCAGTGAAAGATACGGTGGGAGCATCGATATCGAAAGCGATCGCCCAATCCGCCGGAACGACCTGAAGCGGCGTGTTGATCGGCGCTTCGAGAAGCGGAATCGAATCCGCCTCGGGGACGATGAACACCCATTCCGTGTCCGCCTCGGAATCCTCGAACGTGAACCCCGCTGCCCCACCGATCATGGTCTGCCAACCGGAAGGATCGATCGTTGCGCTCGCGGAACCGGAGATGTCCACTGCGGAAAGTCGGACCTTTGTGCTGTAGTTCTCGAAATCGGGTGCATCGATTACTAATGCTAACGAAATAAGGCCGATACCTTCATCCTCGGGGACCCTCAAACCACCCGGTCCCATTACCAATATATTCGCCGGTTCGTCATCGGGCAAAAATGTCACCTCGAATGTGTCGCTCGTTGTGAGCGTCCCGGCGATAGCCTCGGCCACAACCCGAACGACTTCCGGTTGATCGTCGCTTATTATAAACGGAAATATCCCATAATAACCAATGGGTGAAACCTCTCGAAGCGGCACCCTATCGAATGCGTTGGCGACGCGCGCGCTGGAATCCGGGATACTTTCGCCGACAATTTTCACATGAACCGCGCTGCTCACTATCCCCGGAAATGCCGATGGCACCGGCCTTCCCGATACATCTCCCGCAATTACCCAGTGGATCGAAAACGGGGAATCGAAATTCATAAGCTTCGGCCCCTCGATCAGCAACTTGCTGGCGGTGGTTCCGGACGGAACAATATCGAATAACACAGGAACAGAAGATTTCATCTCACCGAAATTATCCGATGCCCCGATACTGAAATATCCCTCTCCATCGGCGCGAAGCATACACATCCCCATCTCCGGGGATACCGGAACCAATTCGATAGGTAGGCCGGTGGTCAAATCCTCGAAATAGACCGAATCGACTGTGCCCTGCGCCATAATATGCGGTTTCGCCAGCCCCGTCCATGTCGTATCTACCGGCGCGCCAAGCGGACACTTTGGAAAAACCAAAAATACCTGCGCGCCGCCGTCCGGGATCCAATCGCCGAGAACCGCGACTGTGTAAAGGGTCGGCTCGGCATGTATATCGAAAGGCGTCGCCGGGCTATCCAAATCTATCCACGATGAAAAAATAGGCGCCACAGCAATAGCAGTTAGCGCCGAAAGCAGCATAACAAAAATCAGATTCTTCATCTCGACCCCACTTTTTTATAAACCTGCCGAAAATTCCTCGAATTTCTCGTTCACCCATCGACCGAATCTCTCCTTGAAAACAGATACATCGAATCTCTTCGCGGACTCCACACCCTTCGAAGGATCGAAATCCATCTTCAAGAATCTCTCCATTGTTTCGATCAGAGCCTCCGTCGTTTGCTCATGGAAAAATAATCCCGTCTCGCCATCGATCACAGTTTCCATCGCACCGCCGGCACCGAACGCGATAACAGGCCGACCGGATGCCTGAGCCTCCACGGGCACGATCCCAAAATCCTCGCGCCCCGGAAATATCAGCGCGCGACATCTGGACAACAAATCGATTTTCTGATTATCGTCGATCCAACCGAGAAACTCGGTTTTCGGACCGGCTATCTTCGAAAGCTGTTTTAACTGAGGCCCATCGCCCGCGATCAAAAGCGGCAGATCGAGCTTGCGGAATGCTTCGACGGCGATATCGATCCGTTTATACGGAACGAGTCGTGAAAGGCAAAGATAGTAATCCCCGATCTCATTCAGGGCAACAGGCTTGAAATTTTCGGTATAGACCGGAGGATAAATCACCGTTGCGCTCTTATCATAAAACTTATTTATCCTTCGCCTGGTGGTATTAGAGTTGCACGAATAGAAATCGACCCTTTCCGCAGCAACACGATCCCACATGCGAACGTAATTGAAAACGATCGGATAGAAAAATTTAAAGATGTCGCGCTTCGGCTTAAAACCGGATTTCGTATATCCGTGCTTGTAGTCGAAATATAGTTCCCACGCCTGACGCATCGGCGTGTGGCAATAACAAAGGTGAGCGGTTTCGCTTCGGGTAAGCACACCTTTCGCGACAAGATAGCTGCTCGAAATTACCAGATCGAATTCACGAAGGTCCATCTGCTCGATCATAGTTGGATATAGGGGCATGTAATACTTATACCAACGATGCATCCTCGGTAGGCGCTGCGACCAGCCCACTGCGCGAATGTCCCAGTCGTTGAAATCTTGCGGCACGCGCTTTTTATCATAGGCCAACGTGAAAACCGGTGCATCGGGGAAAAGCGACTTGATCTCCCGAAGCACCTGTTCCGCACCTCCCGACTGCATCAAGAAATCGTGGACTATCGCCACCTTTCTCGATTTTTTCTGGACCGGTCCGCTTATTTCTTGAGCTTTTCTTTCCACCATCTGAATATATCCTCGAGAGTTTTTTCCAGCGGGATTTCGGGATGCCATCCCGACTCGGCTAAAAGCTTTTTGTGGCTCACCATAACTATGGGAACATCGACGGGGCGTAGTCTTTCAGGGTCGGTCTCCACCCGTATATCCGTCCCGGCGATTTCGACCAGTTTGTCTAATATGTCGGATATTTTAACGGCGCGACCGCTCCCCACATTGAAAATACCGGTTACGCCGCCTTCCAGAACGAACCGATATGCGCGAACCACGTCGCGAACATCCAGGAAATCCCGACTTGCTGAAAGATTGCCAACACGAATGACCCCGTCGCCCAGGCCGAGAACGGCCCCGGCGACCTGTTTTGCGAAGCTCGATACCACAAAATTCTCCGATTGGCCCGGCCCGATATGATTGGATGGCCGCAAAGTCGCTATATGGAGGTCATAGAGGTTTCGATACCGCTCCGCCGCTATATCCGCAGCCGCCTTCGTCGCGGCATACATGTTCTCTGGCCTGATAGGTGTTCTTTCGGTATATGGGAGATCGCCCTCTTTCGGTTTGCCATAGATTTCGGAAGTGGAAACGAAGAGCAGACGGGTATCCGGATTCTCAGTCCGAATCCACTCCAGGATGTTGAGCGTGCCCATGAGGTTGACGTTCCAAGCCATAAGAGGGGTCTTCGTCGCCGCCGGGACGAAGCTGACAGCCCCGAGATGGACGATGACATCGGGAGACACGGAGTTAAGGATTTTCGACAGTTCGGCTCTATCGAGGATATCCCCACGTCGGAGATCGGGAATTTTTTCGGCGAGTTCGCCGATACCGCTATCGTCGTAATAAAGCCCGGAGACCTCGTGTCCGGCTTCCGCCAGCTCCGCCGATAAGTGCCGTCCGACAAATCCCTCGATGCCAGTTATGAAGACGCGCAAGTATCCTTTACCTCCGGTAATGCTCAATATCGGATTCGGCCATCATATGGACAAGCTCCTCGAATGAAACAGACGGCTCCCAATTGAGCTTTTCTCTGGCCTTGGCGGGATTTGCCAACAGGTGGTTGACCTCGGCTGGCCGGAAGAATTTCTCTGAGACCCTGACGAGGGTTTTTCCGGTCGCCCGGTCGATGCCTATTTCATCCAATCCACTTCCCTCCCAACGGATTTCGAATCCTGCGGCCTCGAATGCATGGACGGCGAATTCGCGAACGGAATGGGCAATCCCCGTGCCGATAACGTAATCGTCTGGCTGGTCCTGCTGGAGCATGAGCCACATCATGCGAACGTAATCCCCCGCGAAACCCCAGTCGCGTTTGGCATCGAGGTTGCCAAGTTCGAGAACATCCTGCAGGCCAAACTTGATCCTGGCCGCAGCGTTGGTTATCTTGCGGGTTACGAATTCCTTTCCACGGCGTGGCGATTCGTGGTTGAAGAGTATGCCAGACGTGGCGAAGAGGTTGTAACTCTCCCGGTAGTTCACCGTGATAAAGTGCCCATAGACCTTGGCCACCCCATAGGGGCTACGCGGATAAAATGGTGTATCCTCGGTCTGCGGCATCTCACAAACCTTGCCGAACATCTCCGACGACGAGGCCTGATAGAATTTGCTGTCGAGTTTTTCATAGCGCATCGCTTCCAGCATCCGGGTTACTCCGAAGGCGGTCGCTTCTCCGGTATAGAGTGGCTGATCCCATGATGTTGGAACAAAGGATTGTGCCGCCAGATTATAGATTTCGTCGGGCTGAATCTCACGGATGAGCTTCATTATGGACATCTGGTCGAGAAGGTCCGCCTGAACCAGCTCGATTCGATCCCGGATGTGCTCGATCCTAATCAGATTTTCCGTGGAATTCCGACGAATCATGCCGAAGATGCGGTATTCCTTTTTCAGAAGAAAATCGGCGAGATAGGAGCCATCCTGACCGGTTATTCCGGTTATAAGAACTTTTTTCATCTTTCCTCCAAATCGCTCTACTTGATAATTGATATATAGTAATATAATGCAATTCGGTCTTTCAGCAAGTGGAAAAACCACCGTCCTCGGTGAAGATTTGACGGTAGATTTCCAGTGTTTTCTTCGCTGTAAGCTCCCAGGAGAATTCTGCTGCGCGGCTCAGTCCCATTCCGGCCAGCTTCGAGCGAAGATTTTCGTTTTGTGCGAGAGTCAATAATCTGTCCGCAATCTCCTCCGGCAAGGCCGGATCCGCGAGCAGTGCGGAATCACCCGCGACCTCCGGCAGGCTCGTAACATCGGATGTTATCACCGGAGTCCCGCAAGCCATCGCCTCGAGAATCGGTAACCCGAATCCCTCATAAAAAGATGGATAACAAAAAATCTCCGCAAGATTATATATAACAGGAAGTTCCACGGCGGGAACATAATCTGTAAATATGATGGATTGCTCTAAATCGAGCTTTTTGACTAAATCAAAAATACTGGAGTATTTCCACCCCTTACCACCGACCACCACCAGTTTATGTGGAATTTTGCTTTTTACCTTTGAATATGCCTTCAAAAGCCCAGATATATTTTTTCTTGGCTCGAGCGTCCCCACGAAAAGAATAAAACGCTCCGGCAGGGAGTATTTTTTTTGAACTTTTCCCAAAATAGACCGATCGTCGATGAGCCTGTATTCCGGAACCACTGCCCCCAATGCGACCGATATCTTGTCCTTATATTGCGGAAAAAGCCGGATTATCTCGCATTTCGTGAACTCGCTTATAGCGATAAGCCTGTCTGCCCTTCTCAGGGAGCTTCTGAAGAACAGCTTATGCGAAAGTGTGTGGAGAAACTTATGCTGGCCCGGCATAACGAGGGTGGACAAATCGTATATCGTGTCGACTGTCTTGCAGCCGGTCAGTGGCGGAATCAGGAAATTTGTGCTATGGAATATGTCGATTTTCAAGTGGCGAAGCTCGCGCGGGAGTTTCAGAATAAGCCACGGTGTCGATTGCGAGAATTCCACACTCGGCATGGGTTTTACAAAATTCGCCGGAAGCTCGAATCCCTGATCGAAATCGCGATGGGCGAGCAGAAAATATTCGTTCTCCCTGTCGATTTTGGTCAGCGCACGCAATAGGTTAAATGTATATGTGCCTATCCCGGCACGTGTTTTTGCCAATGGCGAACAGTCGATTGCAATTCTCACTTGACCTGAGATAATAAAATATTAGTAAATTTCCGTGCACTATTTTCCCAACTAAAGAGTCGGCATCTTTCCAATCCCTTTTTCACCAGTTCGGAACGTAGTTCTTCATCAGATATAAGCGCTCTCATCGCAGCAGCTATTTTATCGATATCATAGGGATCGACACAAAAAGCAGCATCACCAACAACCTCTGGAATCGAGCTTACATTCGAGGCAAGAACCGGCGTGCCACAAGCCATAGCTTCGAGTGGCGGAAGACCAAATCCTTCGGCAAAGGAGATGAAAACATGAAATAAAGCGTTCGAGTAGAACCAGCCAAGATAGCGGTTATCCACAAATCCCACAAAACGGACCCTATCGGCAATGCCGATTTTCGAAATGAACCTTAACAGACCCTCATAACTCGGGTTTCCCTGTCGCATTTTACCACCAATAACAAATGAAACATCGGGGAACTCGTCCTTAATTAGCGCAAACGCACTGAGTGCCCCCTCGATGTTTTTCCTTGCCTCAAACCCACCAATATAGAGGATATATCTGTTTAGCTCAGGATATCTTTTCTCAAACTGATTTTTGTCGGATCTTTTTTCGAGGGTTTGAAAATCCACACCAAGATGGATCACCTCGACTCTTGATGGATCAACCTTCAAAATCTCTACCATGTCCTTTTTCGCATCATCGGACAAAGCCAGTAAAAGCGTGCTTTTCGTTGTCTCTTTCATTTTTCGCTTATAGCGATAACCTAGGAGCTTTTGGAAAAAGCTTTCCTTTACAATGCTGCTAAACTGGTATGGAATAAGGTCCCAGACCCAGGTTACCACTCTAATTTCCTCATCTGGGATTAGAACGGGATAATTGCATTCCGCAAAGATCGAACAGAAATAAAGCTTAACCCCAAGCCTTCGTAATGTCGAGCGCAAAAAGAGTTTCTCCGGAACCCAGATAAGCTTACTATTGAGTTTCGGATGTCCAAAGTTGCGATGCAATCTTACTATCTTCCATGATGAGTCTATAAGCATCTTCGGAATTTCAATCCCATAATTTGCAATTAAAATTGGCTCAAAATCGAGCTCCATATTCAGCATACGCTCGAGTATGTTCATAAGGACAACACCGACGCCGCGATAGCGGGAATCGGTTTGCAGCGGTCGGATATCGATGGCTATAGCAGGGGCCTTATTGCAAAATGAAATGTCGCTGCTTGTTTTCACAGTATAATCCCAAAACGCTTTTTAATCAAAGATACAAAATTATCATAAGGATGGCAAGCCTCAAAGCGCTTAGCGTTCTCTACAGCTTTTCTTGACAGATAGTCATATCTGTTTTGGTTTGAAAGGAGTTGCCGTATAGTATCTACCCACCGGTCCACATTGGTATATTCATCTATGACAATTCCTCCATTTCCCACCGCTTCCTTGAGTCCACCTCTATTACTAACAATAGATGGAATGCCATTTATCCCCGCTTCGATTGGCGTTCTCCCAAAAGCCTCCTCACCCCTCGATGGCACCAAAAGGAGCTTCAATCTCGCAAGAACTCCTTTTACATCCGGCTGCCAGCCAAGATATTCCACATTTTCCGGGATATCGAAAGTGCTTTCCTTCCTCCCGGCGAGCATAAATCTCTCTCCGGGCATTCGGCGCGCTATTTTTAGAAAGATATCGACACCTTTATAGCTACTAAGGCCGGCCGCAACCATACCGATACAGCACCTCTCGATATTCCCTTCGGCGCAGTAATCTTTGCGCTCGATAAATGGATACACCACGCGACATTTTACGCCAAATTCTTCATATTTGGAAACCATAAATCGACTATTCGCGATAACGAGATCGCTTTTCCGAAGCAACCTCAACATCCACCGCCTTTTAATAGCAACGAATGGGGAATTGTAAAAATGGGTGAGTGGCGAAGTGTATTCATAAGAATCTATATAATCGAGGTCTCGCACGAAGGTTATTATAGGCGTTGATCCCCCTGTCGGGTTCGAATAGATCACCGGCGGTTTTTGGGCAATTACAAGGTCGGGCTGAACCTCCTCGGCCAACCTATTTAGAATTCTTTGCATCTTGAGATCGAAAAGCAAAAGCCTCATATTATAAGGCATCTTCATCATATTATTTGTTCTTTTGAATTCCCAATCGACCAAGCGAACGCTATTTTCTGCAAACACGGGATTTTTGGGATGCCCCAGCTCAAAAATAATATTGAAAACCGTTACCTCGTGCTTTTTCGCAAGACGCTCGATAAGCGTTGTCGCCGACCTCTCGGCCCCACCACCCATCTGGTGAATTCTTCCTGTAGTAAAGAGTATTTTCATAGGTATTCACACATCTTCTTCAGAACAAAGAATCGGTGGTATGGATGTTCAAAAACCCTGAAAGTGCTTTGAAGATATAATCCCGCTTCCTTCATATCTTCTACAATTCTGCGTAAAGAATAACCCTTTTTCCCTATTTCCCAGTAATGCTCACCATCGAAAATGTGTTCCGGCTTCCTGCATTTCGGAAATGTAACAACCTTTCTAATTCTCCGTATCGGGGGCAATTGGATATCTATTTTATAGCTTCTTGTAGCATCCGGTAGAGATATAATTACATAGCCTTTTGAAACCATGTATATTTCTTTCATGGCTTTGCCAAAAAAATCATAGGGAATATGTTCAAGAACCTCACAACATAAAACTACATCGAATGAATCGTCCGCAAATGGCATCTCGATAAGTGAACCAATCGTATCCGGATTCAACTTTCTGTCTATATCCATGGAATAGATGTGGGATTTTCTTTTCTTTAAGTATTCATATACAAATCTATTCCCTACTCCTATTTCCAGGATTGTTTCCGGATCGAGTTTTTGTATCTCATTTATCTGATGCCAGTAGTTGCAGAATCGTTCTTTGCTATCATATCCCAATTTGTAATAGTGTTCTGAAGTTACTTGTGGTTTCATTTTTTCGCCATCACCCATGTTACAATTGGATATATTCCCCAATTCTTTCCGGTCATAGGAAAACAATCATTGTCTTTCAGACATTGTTGAATCCGTTTATACATTTGGTATCTTGTTAGGTGTGCCATGTTTAGACTTCTCCTCGAATCAACTGCAAGCTATCCTTTATTAAGAACAGCAATTTACTATTATTTAATAACTTATCAAAAACAAGCGTAATAAAAAGATATAGTAATGTGCCGGTGCAAAATAATATGAGGAACTGCCATATTCCAGTGCCCAGCACATTCCTAAATTTTAGGATAACAAACACCACAATACCAATATTTATTAAAGGAAGTATAATGGGTTTTGCAAATTGCATTATGTCACATTTTGTGATCCTGATACTCATCACACTAAATCCTATTGTTGCCGTCGCAATACTCATCAACACAACTATAGATGCTCCCAATATACCCCATCTAACAGAAAAAGGATATATAAATATTGCGATCACGGCCAAACGAATTACCTGTAATACCGTATCGATTTTCGGCTTTCCAACAGCATAAAAGATATTACCCTGGGTTGCAGCTATCGATCTTATCAATCCTGCAAAAACAAGGACCTGCAACGAAGGGACCATCGGCATCCATTTTTCTCCCAGAAATATCATTGTGAAGTCCGGCGCTAAAACAAAAATTAATCCTGCAACCGGGAAAGATAAAAATACGGTAAGTTGTAAGACTTTCAGATATGCATCTCTCAGCTTGGGAACGTTATCCTGTATCTTGGAATACGCTGGAAATGTTACCTGCGAAATAACATGGGTTATCTCCGTCGTAGGCATATTCGATATTTTATATGCCAATTGATAAAATCCCAGCGCCGCCACACCGAGCAGTTTTCCAACCAATATATCGTCTCCCTGGGTAACCAGAAAGATTAATATACTGCTGACCCAAACCCATTGGCCGAAGTTTAAAAGAGACTTTGTTTTTTCCTTGTCCACCAAAAAGCGCGGTCTATACGGATGGATAATATATGAAACAATCGTTTGAATTACGTTCCTTGCCACGAATCCGAAAATCAATGCCCACGCATTTCGCAATATGAAAGCAGCGGTAAGCGCGACTACGAAATCGGCGATTGTTCCGCTGAGTTCATAAGCGAAAATCTTATTGAACTCGATATTCTTTTGAAAAAAGACGATGCCGATATTCCTGAAACTTCCTATAAAAATCGAGACGCCAAGAACCTTTAACAGCAAAATAATCTGAGGCTCACCGAAGAACTTTGCGATTAACGGCGCAGCACAAAACAATAACAATCCCAAAACAAAACCACGAATAACCTGAATTGTCCATGCCGGATCGAGATATGGCTCGATATGTTCCTTCTTTTGGATCAAAGCCTGGTCGAAGCCGGTTACGGAGAACCTTTCGAGGGCGGCGAGAGCGAGCATAGCGATCCCGAAAAGACCGAAATCGTCCGGTGAGAGCAACCTTGCAATAACTATTGTCCTAACTACAGTTAGACAACGCTGCAGAACCCTCGACGATGTAACCCACATACTGCCGTGAACAACGCGCCGGGATAGTTGCCCGTCTTTTTGTATGTTGCTAATATCGCCGTTCATCTGTTTTTTGAAGTATGCTCCATTTTAATTCGAATTTACTCGAAAATTGCGTCGCCGACAACACATATCTCACGAGCGGCGAATATTAGAGATCAAGTTCCACGGACTATCACCGGAGATCGCGAAAAGCAGCGCCCCACATCCGATAATCACACCCACTCGCGCAACGAGCGGCTCCACGAACCATATAACCGCCATGCCACCGGAAACAACAAAGATCAAACCGGCGATCTTTCCCCATTTATATGTAACTGGCATGAACGGGTTCGCTATCCGAAAATTCATATATGCGAGTGCGATAAAAGAAGCCAATGTCGCCCATGCGGCACCCATAAAACCGTATCTCGGAATTAATAAAACATTGAGCATGATATTTACTAAGGCCGCAAAGATCGTCACCGCAGGAATATATATGGTTCGGTCGCGTGTCTGGAGAGCCGCCCCGAAAAAAAGCGACATCGCATTGAAAAGAACGGACAAAGAAATCGGGATAAGCACCGCCCTGGCCGGCCAATATGCCTCCCCAACTAAATATCCGAACAGCTCCGGCGATAAACCGACTAATGCTAGAGCGAAAAACCCCAGGATAGCGATCAGCGTGTTTAAAACCACCGGATACGTTCGTCGAGCAGTCTCGTCGTCCCGCGCAAGCTCGAACATATAAGGCCCCCATGCAAACCGGAACGCGGTATAAAGCAGAAGCACCGCCCCGGCGATCTTGTAACCCACGGAGTATATCCCCGCCTGATCGAAACCTTCCATGAACCTTAATAATAATCTATCCGATAAGGTCAAAATAAGCGTGGCGAGAGATGCCGGAACGAAAGGGATGCCCCACGCGAGCATCCCTTTCAGTAGTTTGCCCGGTATCGGCCAGACGAAATAACGCCCGACTCGATACATCAGTGGCGCCAGCACAACGAGATCGGCGGCGATCCCAGCCATAAGAATACCCCGCACACCCATATTGAGACGCCATACCAAAAAATAGTTCCCGGCGAGAATCAAGACCGTCTTCAAAAACATATAAACGATATAACCTCTGGGACGCTTCTCCATCCGAAAAACGAGCAGGCTCACGAGCAGCAAGGTATCGAGCGCTGCGTTCAATGCTCCCAAACCGACGAGATCGGCGCGACCGGAATTTCCAGTAAGAAGCGTCGAAAGCGGCCTCGAAAAAATCATTGAAAGCCCGATTATAACAGCGGAGCTGAGAATAACCCATATAAACGTCGTCGTGAACAGCTCGCACCTTTTCCTCTGATCCCGTGCAACGACAAAGTGTCTGAAAAGCGCGACGTTCATCCCGCTCATCGAAAAAACCATCGACAACGTTACGAAGATAATTACAAGTTGAAAAACGCCGTATTCATCCGGCGTAAGTGCGTTGGTGTAAAGCGGGATAAGCATAAAAGCGATGGCCTTGACGAGGATATCGCCGACCCCGTATAACATCGTGTCGTGAATAATTTGACGCCGTAGCGACATCTATACAACCCGGGATTCGAGGATATCGTGAAGATGAACAAGACCGACCAAAACACCACCGTCAATAACCGGCAATGCGGTAATCTTGCGCACTTCCATAATATGGACCGCTTCCTCGACTATGGCGTCCGATCCAATCACGACCGGATTCATCGTTGCAAAGTTGGTGAGCGACATGTTGACGATATCCTCGTGAGGGTGCGATTGAAGCGCTCGCCGAAGGTCGCCGTCCGAGAATATGCCTATGAGATCGCCATTCTTTGCGATAATCACGTGGCCGAGGCGCTTTGCGCTCATGATCGATATGCCCTCCATAAGGCTCGCCTCCGGCCCGACTATCGGCATCGACTCGCAGGAATGCATTACCTCGAAGACCCTTTTCAAGAGATGGCCGAGGTTTCCCCCCGGATGAAAAAGCGCGAAATCCTCTCTGGTAAAACCGCGCCTCGTCATGAGGGCGACGGCCAGGGCATCGCCGATAGCCATCGTAACTATCGTCGATGTCGTTGGCACGATTCCGATAGGCTCGGCCTCGCTCGAAACACCGATATCGAGGATAACATCGGCCTCTTCAGCGAGCGGCGAGTCGGAGCCGCCGGTAATCGCGATGATCTTCACGCCCAACCGCTTAAGGGTCGGGATAAGTTTTAATATCTCTGGAGTGAGACCGCTTTTCGATATGAGAATCGCGCAGTCGTTTTCGCCGACCATACCGAGGTCGCCGTGAAGGGCCTCGGCGGCGTGGACGAAGATACTCGATGTTCCGGTAGAGGCCAGTGTCGCGGAGATCTTTCTCCCGACGAGACCGCTTTTTCCAAGACCGCAGACGATCACCCTCCCGTGGCAATCGATACAAATATCCGCCGCCTCGACGATTCTCGTTTCAATCTTACCGACAAGGTTCTCGATAGCAGCCGCTTCCGCAGCGATAGTTTCTGAAATAATTTCGATACTCATAAGTTAGATCGGCAGCCCCGAAATCCACGGGAAAGCCGGCATCCTCCTTTTGAAATTATATTTTTCTACTCTTTCAATAACAAGCTCGATCGATTCTTTTGAAAATCCCTCCGCGACGAGAGCATCGGGGGTCATGTCCATATCGAACATCGCGTGGAGTATTTTATCTGCCGCTTCGTATGCGATGCCCATCTCGCCCTCGTCGGTCTGGTCTTTCCAGAGGTCCGCAGTCGGGGTTTTTTCGATAATCCATTTCGGAAGACCGATCTCGGCGGCAAGATGCCTTTCCTGAGTTTTAAAAAGCCCTCCGATCGGCGTGAATGCGCACGCCATATCGCCCCAAAGCGTGGTATATCCCAAAAAGCTCTCCGTTCGATTGCCGGTTCCGGCAACGAGCATCGAAAGCTCGGCGGATATATCGTAAAGGAATATCATCCGAACCCGTGCGCAGATATTGCCGAGCCGGATTCGGTCGCCGCCATTTCGCGCAGCCGAGATCGCATCGACCGAATCGGAAATATCGTAGGTCTGTAGTCCGGTGCCGATATGTTGCGCTATGGCGCGGGCGTCCTCGAGGCTGGATGGGTCGCTCAGCCGGAACGGCAACGAGATCGTTTTTACCCTATCGACTCCGAGGGCTTCAACGCACAAGGCTGCTGTAACCGCAGAGTCCAAACCGCCGGAAAGACCCACAACCACGCCGTTTTCTGCATGGCTGCGCTCGATATAATCCGCGATAAAATCGACGATCTTTACCCTCGCCTCTTTGATATCCATCAGAATCCCCCGTTCTTATCTATGAACTTTTCGATCTCCTCTTTCGAGTGAAGCTCCCCCGAATTCACTCCGGGGCAGCGTTTTGCGACGATCTCCCAGCTATGCTCATCACGCAGATATTCCGGCCAAAACGGAAACGACGAACATTGCAGCGGCCTTGCGGAATGCACGCGACAACCGATCTCCTCGCCGTAAAAGACACAATCCCCATTCGGAAAGCTCTTCAGCGCGACTGCCTTGTCCACGATCTCCGTATATACCCTCCGAAATTCCATCACGGATATATCGAGAAATTTCGACAGGCGCTCGAGGTCGTTGTGATCGATCCAGACATAGGCATTCACGCCTTTGCAGCAGGAGCCGCAATGCCGACATGAGAACCTCAATCCATCGTCATAAAAACTCATCGATATGCCTTTCGGGAAAAAATCGATCTGGAAATATAACCAAATCTCGCCATTAGGCAACAGTTATCGACCCAAAATCCAATCGCTAATGGATCGGACCGTGTTTTGCGTATCACAGATAATAATCCAATGAAGATCGCCGATTTTTTACAGAAAACAAGAATTTACCATATCATTGCGATGTCCCTAGACCCGTGGGGTCTGTAGGATAAGGCAATGACATATTTATCATTACATCTCTTCTTAAAGGTTTATACTCATTTTTCAGCAATCTCCAATAACCTAACCAAATTTAAAAAACGGGTGCGTTGCAATAA
>CAYNTG010000004.1:0-56435 GCA_964400105.1 uncultured bacterium | reverse complement strand
TTCGTACAAGAATTCCGTCATTCGAATAAACTCGGTTTTTCCGGCGGTGCTTTTTTTATATATGGAACTGGTTGAATATTAGCACGTTTTGCGAAATATGCAAGCGCAGAATCTAAATCCTTATATTCGTCGGTTCCGGATGCCCAACCTTCCGCTTCCTTTCCTGCGATAATATATCTTTCAGTCGCTTGATGCACGTGAAAAGTAAAATCTACATCATTCCCTTCGATTTTATTAGGATGTCGATGCGAAGGGCCGTTACACCTTAGAAGATGAATTTTCTCGCCAGTAGTTCGATCCATATAAACTAGGCCGACAGAAAAATCCAGAGGATCGCGTGCATTCTGCCTTATAAATACGTTGAATCTATTATCGGAACGCGTTTCGAGTTCCTTTCCGGCTCTCTTATGACCAGCTTCTCTTTTGAACGTGATTTTATGGCGTCCCGGCCAAGTTTTTGATTCCGATATAAGCTTCTCTATTTCGTTATCTGTTAGTTGCATCATTTTATAGTTAGATTAAACCTTTTCTTTCCTTTTTAAATATATACATTTCCCCTCCTAGCGCAATAATAATTCATAACTCACTTTCGAGGGCCAGCGCGAGCGTGGCGGGGAATCCGTGCGTGCCGGAATAATGTATTCAAAATCCCTGTCCGGCACGTAGTCCGTATTGAACAGCCAGAAAGCGCAAGGCAATCCTGAAATCTATATTCCAATCGGTAATTTAAAATCGCTTGCCCGCCCGCACTCCTTTGGTTATCTTTTGAATTAACGAGGTATCCATTGAACCTTCTCAAACGATTCAAAAATGCCGTCGAGTCCTTCGACTTGTCGGGGAAAACCGTCCGCATCGCGCTTTCCGGCGGCGCCGATTCGGTGGCACTTCTCTATCTTGCAAACTCCATCGAACGCGATTTCGAGATCGCCGCGCTTCACATCGTGCACGGAATCCGCGAAGAGGGCGTGGCCGACGCGGCATTCGTCCGCGAGATTTGCGATGAAATCGGTGTCCCGCTCGATGTTCGAGAAGTCGATGCGCCGGGATTCGCGGACGAACACGGCCTCGGTATCGAGGAGGCCGCACGCGATCTTCGATATGCTATATTCTCGGAGTTCACCGATCGCGGCGAGATCGTTATGACGGCACACAACGCCGGCGACGTCGTCGAGACGCTGCTCTTCAACCTCGCACGCGGCTCCGGCCCGCGCGGCCTTTCCGGGATTCCGAAACAAAGGGACAATATCGTTCGACCCTTGCTCGATCTATGGCGAAACGAGCTTCGAGAATGGCTCAAATCGAAAGGACGCAAATGGCGCGAGGACGAATCCAATCTCGACCTGAGGTTCAGCCGTAACCGCGTGCGCTGGATGCTGTTGCCGGAGATGAAGCGTGTTTTCGGCGACGGCGTGGTCGAACGGCTGCGTCGCGAGGCGGACATATTCGCAGCTTCATCAGAATTTCTCGAAGACGCCGCAGAGCACCTTTTCTGCGCGGCCGGGATCGCTACATTTGACGGTATTTCAGTTTTCGATTCGAATCGCGCAACGAAGACGCCATGGGGTTTCGGCGAGATATTGCGACGATGTATAAAGAAATTCGGCGTGCCGCTTTCCAATCTCGATTTCGACACCGTGATGCGCCTTTACCACAACGCGACGATTTCGAGAAAAGGCCGAAGATACCCGATCGGCGGCGGTTTGCATATCGAGATCGACGGAAAATTACTTTTCGTTTTTATGGAGCCGCTTAACCAATGCGAATTCTCATTACAACTACCATTCGAGTGGGAATTGCCCGACGGAATGGGACGGATATCCATATCGGAAGAGGGAAATGGCGTGCGAGTTCCTTACGACGAAGGCGCTTTGTCACTTCGTCCGGCGCGTCCTGGCGACACTATCGATACCGGGCGCAAACTTCGGCGCTTCCTTGCGCGAAAGGGCGTCCCGCGCCTACTACGCGACGTTGTTCCGGTGCTTTTCTCAGGGAAAACACCGATATTCTCGCCCATTACCGGGAAAATTGGGCGCGATCCGGGACTTTTCGATATAAGGGTCGGATATGAAGGCGAATTATCGAAGATAATATTGTGAAAACATGACTTTTTAAGGAGTTCTATGGAAAACTACGTTATCGAAAAGCTTTTAGATCGCAAAGAAATCGAGGGTCGGATTGTGCAGGTCGCTGCACAGATAGATCAAGATTACTGGGGGGAAAATCCAATAATCGCCGTCGTTCTGAAGGGTGGATTTGTCTTCGCAGCCGACCTCGTCCGGGACATCCACACGCCGTTTAATGTCGATTTCGTCGGGGCTTCGAGCTATAAAGGAACCAAATCGTCCGGCGACATCAAGATCACAAAAGACCTCGACAACCCGATCGGTGGCCGCCACGTGATACTCGTCGAGGATATAGTCGATACCGGTCTCACCCTGTTTAATCTAAAAAAGCTCCTCGAACAACGTAACCCGCTTTCTGTCAAAATCGCGACTTTGCTTCTTAAAGATATCGATAGGCCGTTCGATCTTCCGGTGGATTATTATGCATTCAAGATTCCTGATAAATTCGTGGTGGGCTTCGGCTTAGATTACAACGAAATGCACAGGGGCCTCCCCTATGTCGGATATTTAAAGGCCATATAAATATTCCAAAAAAATCTAATTAACCCGGCGTTCGATATCGACCGTTCGCCGGGTTAATTCTACTTCGGGAAGCATCATTAAGTAACCCCCACTCCTTAAACCATTACTTTTAGTATTTAATCTAAGTTCGTTGTTGACACTGTATTAAAAAATTCATATATTGAAAAGCAGATAGTGTATCGACCCCCTGATAGGCCGAAGGACGGGAGTCCCCGTCCCGGCATCGAGAGATATATAAATGGCAAAATCCACACAACAGATCGACAACCGCGCACGTGGCATTATCGCCTCCGCCATGCTTTTTGTATTCGCAATCTGGCTCGGTATATCGATAATCGGCGGGGCACCGGGATCGACCGGCCGGTTAATCAACGACCGGAATAACCCCGGAGGACCGGCCGGAGAGCTTGTTTCAAACTGGCTTAACCCGATACTCGGATACTCCGGCGTGGTGATTGCAATATTGATGATCGGCTTATCGATCGCTAGGGCTTCCCGCTCGAAGACTCGAAAAACACTCATAGCCGGCGGCAAGATTATCGTTTGCCACGCCATACTCGCAGGGCTTCTCGGTCTTCCGAAAAGTGGTCTATCCATCGATCTCGTCGGAAATTATGGCAACACATTGGCCAATTCTCTGATATCGGTTTTCGGATCGTTCGGGGCGTATGTCGCAGCGATAGTTCTTTTCCTCGGTTTTGTTGCCGTGGTCACACGGCTCGATATAAACGGTTCGATAAGAGCCGCCGGAAGGGGCGCATTAAACACAAAAAGGTGGTTTTCCGGCATAAAGAAGAGGCGCGTTTCGCGCCGAGAGGTCTCGCGCGCCGAGATATTCGATAAATATAATAAAAAAGCAGTGGCCGAACGATCCCGCGTCGGAATCACTGGAAGCATTATCCCCGGCGAGATACCGAAGATTCACGCCGACGAACCGATCCCGGAACCGGTCGAGGAACTGCAAAAACACAGCGAACACGGGAGTTCATCGTTCATGGAGTTTATCCCTCCGCCGATAAAGAGGACGAGCCTATTCGATTCGAGCCATTCAGAGGCCGATAAGAAGGTCGAAGCATCGCCGCCACCGCCATCCGGCCCGGTAGAGACCATCTATCCAAAAAAGCTGATCCACGAGGTCGTGGCAAAGAAGGATCGAATTCCACCGCTTAAAATTCCACCGCTCGATCCGGAATCCGTGGAATCGATGCCGGTGATCAGCCACGAACCGCCGCTGCCCGAGCCGCTTATCTCCGATGATACACCGAAAACGGCACCCACAAAGAGGGTTAAGAAAAATACGATCGTCAGCGCCTCGAAAACCAAAACGGCGCCGCCATCGAGACCGAAAGGCCCATATAAATACACACCTCCACCACTCGACATCCTTATCGAACCGGAACACAATCCCGACAGCGTATCGGATATAACGCTGCACAAGCTTTCACAACAATTGATTGAAACCCTTCGCAGTTTCAATGTCGATGGCGAGATTCGCGCGATATGTCCAGGTCCGGTGATCACGCGGTTCGAACTCAAACCGGCAGTCGGCATCAAGGTGAGCCGCATATCGAACCTCGCGGACGATCTCGCGCTCGCACTCAAGGCGCAGGATATTCGCATCGTTGCGCCGATACCGGGCAAGGGAGTCGTAGGAATCGAGGTACCGAACGCCAATTACCAGACCGTTCGTATTAAATCTGAACTCGCCACAAATGATTTCCAGAACTCGAAATTCAAACTGCCACTCGCACTTGGCAAAAGGGTGGACGGAACCCCCGCTATCGCCGACCTGACAAGAATGCCGCACCTTCTGATAGCCGGTGCGACCGGCAGCGGTAAATCCGTATGCATCAATACGTTATTAACAAGTTTAATATACTCGAAAAGCCCGGAGGACGTTCGGCTTGTGTTGATCGATCCGAAGCGGCTCGAGCTTTCGGTTTACAAGGGAATACCGCATCTCGCCGCACCTATCATCGTAGAGCCGAAACACGCGAGCGTCGCGCTCAATTGGGCAACGGCGGAGATGGACGCGAGATATAAGAAGCTCAGCGCCGCCGGTGTCCGATCCATCGCCGATTACAACAGCCATATCGAGTCGAATAAGGATATGGGTCTCGAGAAGCTGCCGTATATCGTCATTGTCGTGGATGAGATGGCGGATTTGATGGTTACTGTTTCCGGCGAGATCGAGGAGCCTATCGCGCGGATCGCCCAGATGGCACGCGCCGTAGGTATCCATCTTATAATAGCCACCCAGCGTCCGAGCGTCGATGTTATCACCGGTCTTATCAAGGCGAATTTCCCGAGCCGCATCGCATTCAAGGTGCGCAGCAAGATCGACAGCAGAACGATATTGGATATGGGCGGCGCCGAAAGGCTTCTCGGAAGGGGTGATATGCTCTATCTTCCGAGCGGATATGCCGACCCGGTGCGGATTCACGGATGCCTCATCACGACGGAGGAAACGGAGCGAGTAGTTAACTACCTGAGGACATATCCGAATCCATATCCGGACGATATGCTCGATTTAGATGAACGTGAACGCTCGATATCCATGCAGGCGGAGCAGGACGATCTATTCTGGGAAGCGGCGAAGATCATTGTGATGTATCAGCAGGGATCGACGAGTTTTCTTCAGAGAAAGCTTAGGGTTGGATATACGCGCGCGGGTTGCATCATCGATCAGCTCGAGCAGGCGGGAGTTGTCGGGCCTTTTCAGGGATCCAAGGCTCGCGAGGTGCTAATCAAGGATTTGAGCGTTTTGGACGAGATGAAATTTGCCGATGTTCCCGTATGATAAAAAATAGTGTAGAATAACTATTTGACATGGAGTATATTTAATATTATATACTATAATTGTGTAGTATTTCAGTTATCGTATTTATGGCAACTATAAAGAGGGCCGTAAAATGAATCTTAACGACTTCCTTCTTTCTGTAATAAAAAAGGGAGCGAGCGATATCCACTTCAAGGTTGGAAGCCCGCCGGTGGTCAGGATATTCGGCGAACTTATCGTCACGAAATCGGCCCCTCTTCGTCCTCAGGACACAAGCGCCCTCGCGTTTACCTTTTTAAATGAATCCCGTGGCAGACATTTTTCGTCGTTCACCGAGATCGACACAACCTATTCGATCGAGGATAGTGCCCGTTTTCGGGTGAATATCTATAAGTCGAGAGGGCATTTTTCGATAGCACTGAGGTATATTCCATTGGTGATTCCGAACATGGAAAATCTTGGCATTCCACCGATTACGAAGGACATGGTGCTCGAACCGAGGGGATTGATCATGGTTACGGGCGTCACGGGAAGCGGCAAATCCACGACATTAGCCGCGATGATCGATCACATTAATAAAAATAAACGCAGACATATAATCACTATCGAGGACCCGATCGAGTTCATCCACCAAGATATCAAGAGCGTTATCAACCAGCGCGAGGTCGGGGTGGATTCAGCCTCGTTCAAGGACGCGATGCGCGCCGCAATGCGTGAGGACCCGGATGTGATCCTCATCGGAGAGCTTCGCGACCAGGAAGCCGTTCAAACGGCGATACGCGCCGCCGAAACCGGCCATCTTGTGCTTTCCTCTTTCCATACGGTCAACACAAAGGAAACGATCAATTCGATGATCAGCTTCTTCGAAGATACCGACAAGGCGCAGGTCAAGGCGAAGCTGGCGGCCAATCTTAAGTGCATAATCTCGCAAAGGCTTATCCGTAAAAAGGACAACTCTGGTAGAGTTCTCGCGCCGGAGGTGCTTATCCTGACCCAGACGATCCGTGCCTGCATAATCGACGACGAAAAGCGCGAGGATATTCCTTATTATATCTCACAAGGCTCCGGCGAATATGGGATGCAGACCTTCGATCAAGCGGTAATGAAGCTGTATAAGGCCGATCTTGTCAGCTATGAAGACGCTCTCGCGAATGCCAGCAGCCCGGCAGAATTCGAGCGCGCACTCCAGTTCGGTTAGATCGAAATGCTAAAGATCAAAAAGCCCTCGGACGCACCGCCGGCAAAGCCCGGCGGGTTCTTCTGGAAATTATTTGCGAGCTTCTTCGGAACCGGATATTCCCCTGTCGCCCCCGGCACGGTGGGAAGCCTCGCTGCGTTTGTAATCTTGTGGTTCGTCCCGACGGAGGTATTTGGATTCTGGGTCGCTTTTCTCGCGATCACGCTATTCGGTGTGCTCGTTTCCGGGAAGGCTGAAAAGTTCTGGGGCAAGGACCCCTCTAAGGTCGTTATCGACGAGGTCGCAGGGAGCATGGTTTCCGTGATGCTCGTTCCGAAGAGCATCGTTTTATGGGTTATCGCATTTTTGGCCTTCAGGGCTTACGATATCCTCAAGCTTCCGCCTGCAAACACCGCCGAAAAACGGCTTCCAGGCGGATGGGGCATCATGATGGACGATATCGTATCCGGGATTTATGCCTTCCTTCTCGTCCATATCGTGAATCTTCTTTTTCCGAAAATCGCAGAATGGACGCCGTGGATTTCGTAATTATCTCCGTCGGCGACGAGCTTCTGCGCGGCAGGACGATAGATATGAATTCGGCGTGGCTGTCCTCGGAGCTTTCGAAGCTCGGATATAGAACGGTCGAGCGCTCGACCGTCGCGGACGATGTCGTCTCGATATCTTCCGCTATCGAGCGTGCTCAACAAATTGCCGATGGATGCATCGTGACCGGCGGCCTCGGCCCGACCATAGACGACGTTACGCGCGATGCCCTGAGCTATTATCTTAGGCAAAAATTGGTTATCGACGAGGACCTTCTGGGGGATATCGAGCGGAGGTATTCCGCGAGAGGGATGGTTATGCCAGATCCGCCGCGCGAGGCGCTCGTTCCGGTTGGGACGACCAGCCTAAAAAACGGCGTCGGAATCGCGCCGGGGATATTATTTCGAGAATCAGATCGACTGATATGCCTTCTTCCGGGCGTCCCGCACGAGATGAAGGACATCTTCAAAAACCAGCTCGAACCGATAATTCGAGGCATCGCCAAACCGAGTGACAGCGCGGCTAAAAGCCTTTTTACAACCGGAATCCCAGAGAGCGTTATCGCCGCGAAGATCGCCCGTAGTTTCGATTCCCTAAAACTCGATTCGGAGAGGCTTTCGTTCTATCCATCGACCTTCGGTGTCGAAATCCGCATCGGCGGGGAAAAATCCGATGCAAATTTCAAGCGGAGATGCTCGGCTGTCCGGGATATATGCCGTCATTGGTGCTATTCCACGACGGAAGGGAGCCTTCCGGTCGTGGTCGGAGAGCTGCTTTCGAGCGCAGGGAGAACGGTCGCGACCGCAGAGAGCTGCACCGGCGGGCTTCTGGCATCGAGGATGGTCGATGTCCCCGGAGCGAGCGGATGGTTCGAGGGCG
This sequence comes from uncultured bacterium, assembly GCA_964400105.1. Classification (GTDB taxonomy): domain Bacteria; phylum UBP14; class UBA6098; order UBA6098; family UBA6098; genus CAYNTG01. The sequence continues at coordinate 48,409 of CAYNTG010000004.1, read as the reverse complement.
GCGTGGTGAGCTACTCGAATCGGGCAAAGGCGGAGCTATTGACGGTCGATTCCGAAAAGATCGAGCGATTCGGTGCGGTATCGGCGGAGGTTGCGTCGCAGATGGCTCGCGGCGCGGCGGAGCGGTTTCACGCGAACTACGCCCTTTCCACTACCGGCATCGCCGGGCCTTCCGGAGGCACCGACGAAAAGCCGGTCGGGCTTGTATATTATGCGATGGACACGCCGCACGGCACATATATTCGGAGGAATATATTTGCCAGCGGCAGAAAACAGCACAGGGAAAGGACGTCTCAGGCCGCGCTCGCTATGCTTTGGCTGGAGCTTTCCGGCAGATACGAATCCCACGAATGGGCCGACGGCAGCATCGAGGTGAAGCTGTGAAAAAAGATATTGGAACAATACGCGCGTTCATCTGCCTCGAATTGCCCAAGCATGTCAGAGACACGATCGACGTCAAAGCAACATCGCTCCTCAAAAAAACCGGCGCGCGATGCTCGTGGGTGAAACCGGGCAACCTTCACCTCACGCTCAAATTCCTCGGCGACATCCCCGAATCGATCGTTCCTAAACTCGCCGCCGCGCTGGAAAAAGTAGTTGCGAAAGCGGCTCCGCTATCCCTATCTTTAAAAGATGTCGGGACATTTGGCGGCAGGAATCCGCGCGTGATATGGGTCGGCATAGGCGGGGAGACCGTGGCATTGGAGGAAATGGCGAACGCCGTGGATCGAGCTGTGGCGAATCTTGGTTTCCCCCGCGAGAAAAGGCGATTCGGTCCGCACCTCACTATCGCGAGGGTCCGCGAGTCGAAGAGCGCGAAAAGATTGCTCGAAAAAATCGAGGAGATCGAGCTTCCGAATGAGAGTTTTATCGCCGACCGGGTTACACTGATGAAAAGCACCCTTTCGACGGGCGGCAGCATATACGAACCACAGGCTGAATTCAGCCTGTCCGACCAATTTGAATAATTGAGATTGCTGATTTTTGACAGAAAACAAGAAATTAGCCTGTAATTGCGATATCCTTAGACCCGCACGGCACGTAGGCCCGTAGTGGAGCGACGCGGCAATCTCCCGCAAACGTTGAGATTGCTTCGTTTCACTCGCAATGACATGTTTTATCATTTTATCACTTTGTAACGATTCACATTCGTTTTTCAGCAATCTCTAATTGATTTTTTAACTGGAGGAATAATGGCGGATATAAACAAAAAGAAGGCGAAAGCGCTCGATTTAGCGATCGAGAGTATCCATAAGGCCTTCGGGGATGGCGCTATCATGCGCCTCGGAGACAGCGGTTCGCCGCAGAAGATACCGACGATAAGCACCGGCTCGATAGGCCTCGACAGCGCCCTCGGTATCGGCGGCATCCCGCGAGGACGGGTCAGCGAGATATTCGGTCCCGAATCATCCGGCAAAACCACCCTCGCGCTCCAGATTATCGCGGAGGCCCAGAAGGAAGGCGGTCTCGCGGCATTTATCGATGCCGAACACGCTATGGACCCGATTTATGCCGCCGCGCTCGGCGTAGATACCGATAATCTTTGGGTCTCACAGCCGGACAACGGCGAACAGGCGCTCGAAATATGCGAGACGATCGTCCGCAGTGGCGCTATGGATGTCGTCGTGATCGATTCGGTGGCCGCGCTCGTCCCGCGTGCCGAGATCGAGGGGGATATGGGAGACCGGCAGGTCGGCGCGCAGGCGAGGCTCATGAGCCAAGCGCTGAGAAAGCTCACCGGGGCTATCAGCAAATCCCAAACCTCGGTCGTCTTTGTGAACCAGACCAGAGTTAAGATCGGTGTGATGTTCGGCAACCCGGAAACAACCTCCGGCGGCGTCGCACTGAAGTTTTACGCGAGCGTCAGAATCCATATCCGAAGGGGCGCTTCGATCAAGGTCAAGGAAGATATTATCGGCCACAGGGTCTATATCAAGGTGGTGAAGAATAAACTCGCCCCGCCATTTCGCAAGGTCGAGTGCGACATCGTTTTCGGCGAGGGCATATCCCACGAATCCGAGCTTTTGGATCTCGGCGTCGATCTCAATATCATCGATAAAAAGGGCATCTGGTTCTCATTCGGCGATAACAAGCTCGGTGCGGGAAGAGAAAAAGCGCGCATCTTCCTCAAAGAAAACAAGGATATCGCCGAAAAAATCGCAAACGAAATCCGAATTAAGAAGGGGCTTTTGCCCGATTTGGATACCGTGGAAGTGAAAGAGGATAAATAAATAAAGATGCCGACCGTTTTCACGGTCGGCAAGAAGAAGCGAAGTATAAACATCTCCCAAAAGGAAGATTAAAGGATTTTAACATCGCCGTAAGTTTTTTGTCTTCGCTCGTCCAAAAAGGAGTCATCGCGTCAACTCAACAAAACGGGGACAACCTTCATAAGATACTTGTTAGAGATCTTATTGTTCGCTTCTTGTCCTAAAGATAAGGATTATTTTTTTCACTGCAAGCTTTATCAAACTCGATGGAAAGAAAAATGCGAAAAAGCATCACGATACTAATTACTATAACCCTGATTCTTTTATTGGCCGGTTGTTCGACGACATATTATGGTAAATTCATAACCGCAAAGGTAAATGAAATGCCGATCGAAGAGTATAAATCGGGCGATTTTGTCGTTCTGGCATTCGAGAACACAAAAACCGTCAAAGCCGAGGGTTGGCTGTATGAATTTTGGGTATATAAGAACCACGAACAAGTTGCGACATTCCGTTTTCAGGCGAGGCTGGTAGCCAATTCGAGGAGCTTTTTTCTTGTCGAGGAGATTCCTGGGAAACGCTCGAAAACAATATCCCATTTCACGGCCAAGCCCAACTACGACCGAATCAAGGAGAGGCTCACATCTCACCTCGCGGAGAACCAATAATCCACATTCCACTATCGGTTTTTTTCGGCCACCTTCACGATGGTTTCGTAATATGCCTCTATGGATGCCCCCGCATCTGCCCACCACCCTTCGAGGATGCTGTATTCGAGTTTGCCTCTCGATAGGTATGCGTTGTTCACGTCGGTGATTTCAAGCTCGCCACGATTCGATCTTTCGAGGGTCTTTATGATATCGAAGACCTCCGGCGTGTACATATATATGCCGACAACGGCGAAATTTGACGGCGGATCGGTGGGTTTTTCGATAATTTTTTCTATCGATCCATCTTCGCCGAAACGAACCACGCCATAATCGCGCGGGTCTTCGACCTCCTTTAGAAGTATCCTCGCGCCGGATTTCTGCTTCGCAAATTCCCTCACCGCAGTGGCAATACTCAATTCCACTATATTATCCCCGAGGAAGACGACGGTCTTTTCGCCATCGGCGAAATGCTCACAAAGTCCGAGAGCCTCGGCTATACCTCCCTCGTTTTGCTGGTAGGTATAATTAAGATGCTTCAGGCCGAATTCCTCTCCATTCCCGAGGAGCCGGAGGAATTCCCCGGCATGGTTGCCGCCGCATACGATCATGATATCCTCGACACCAGCATCGACGAGAGAGCGCAACGGATAATAGATCATCGGTGCGTCATACACTGGTAACAGGTGCTTGTTGGTAATTTTCGTGAGTGGTCTTAATCGTGTTCCGAGACCGCCAGCCAAAACTAAACCTTTCATACGACATTCTCCATTGAACCGGCAAAGCCGGGAAAAATGCTATGAATTGCGGTGCGGCAGACGCGATTGATAGGGAATATAATGCTTGAATTGTTCGACGTCAAGTGGAGATACCGAGAATATCGAAAACCTCGTCCGCGCTGGAAACATGCTTGATACACAGACCGGCTTTGACATCCTCTGGGATTTCGAGGAGATCGGGAACATTTTCTCGCGGTATGATCACCACTTCAAGTTCGGCACGTTTCGCAGCCACGAGCTTTTCGACGAGGCCGCCAATCCTCAATACGCGGCCAGTGAGCGAAATTTCCCCCGTCATAGCAATCTTCTTCGGCAAACGTTTCCCGGTCAAGAGCGAAGCTATGGCCGAGGCTATGGCTATACCGGCGGATGGGCCATCCTTCGGAACCGCGCCTTCCGGAGCATGGATATGGATCGATCCCTTTGGAATGGACTTGCTGTCGATGCCCAGTTTTTCGAATCTACTTCGCACGAAGGTCAAAGCGGTTCGCGCCGATTCCTGCATGACCTCGCCGAGCCGGCCGGTAAGGACCAGTTCCTCCTTGCCTGCGGTGATAGCGGTCTCTATGCGTAAAATCTCGCCTCCGTATGCCGTCCACGCAAGTCCCATCGCCTCTCCAACCGCCAATTCCCCGGGTATATCCGAGCCTCGGAACTGTGCTACACCGAGGTATCTTTCGAGGCTTTTTGCGGATATATCCACCCTCTTGGGAATCCCTTTCTTTCTAACGACCCGCGATGCTATGACCCGCATAATCTTCCCGATTTTCCGCTCCAGCTCACGAACTCCGGCCTCGCGCGTCCATCCGCGGATCAGATTCTCGATAGCCTCGTTGCTGAACCTGATATCGACGCTATCGAGGCCTGTTTCTATCCTCATTTTCGGGATCAGAAAACCTCTGGCGATAGCGGTTTTCTCCGCGATAAGGTATCCGGGTATCCGCAGGATCTCCATCCTATCGGCGAGTGCGTAAGGTATTTCGGCGGTCGTGTTCGCCGTCGTGATAAACAGCACCTTCGACAGGTCGAATTCGATATCGAGATAGTGATCGACGAATGTCGAGTTCTGCTCAGGATCGAGTGCCTCGAGCAATGCAGACGCCGGGTCTCCTCGAAAATCCGCGCCGAGCTTATCGATCTCGTCGAGGAGAAATACCGGATTCATGCTTCCGGCCTTTTTCATCTGCTGGACGATCTGCCCCGGAAGTGCGCCGATATATGTTCTTCTGTGGCCGCGAATCTCCGCCTCGTCACGAACCCCGCCGAGCGAAAAACGCACGAATTTCCTACCGAGCGCCCTCGCAATGCTCCTTCCAAGAGAGGTCTTCCCAACACCGGGCGGCCCAACCAAACAGAGTATCGGCCCTCGCATCTTTTTTGAGAGGGCCATGACAGCGATATGCTCCGTAATCCTTTGCTTTATCTTTTTGAGACCGTAATGATCCTCTTCCAATATCTTTTGTGCGCGGTCGATATCGGTGTTATCCTTCGAGATCGTGCCCCACGGCAAAGCGAGTATCCAATCGAGGTAATCCCGGATAACGGCGGTCTCCGGGCTGGAGGGATTCGTGCGCTCGAGCTTCTCCGTTTCCTTGTCGAACATGGTTCGCGTCGCTTCCGGGAGCGCGATGGAATCGGCCCTTTTAATAAGCTCCTCGATCTCCGGGTTTTTGCCCTTCTTTCCGAGTTCCTGACGAATGGCTTCTATCTGCTCGCGAAGGTAATATTCCCTCTGGCTCTCCGATATACGGTTATTCACCTTTTTATTTATCGATTCCTCGAGCCGTAAAATCTCGATCTCGCGAGAAAGAAGTGCGAGAATCTGTCCGAGTCTGTCGTTCGGGGATTCGGTCTGGAGGAGCTTCTGCTTTGCGGCATGCTTTATCGGCATGTGCGATGCGATAATATCCGCGAGCGTGCCGGGGTTGCTTTGATGGCTCTCGATGGCGGCGACGATCTCCTCCGGGAGCGAATTCTCCATTCTCGCGTAAACGGTGAATCTCTCGAGCGTCTTTCTTATAAGGGCTTCGCTTCTTGGGCTTGGCGGTTCGTTCCTTTCGATAATCGGTTCGAAAACCGCCTCCATGTAATCCCTTCCGAAAAAAAATCTTTTTATCTTCGCTCTCGTCTTCCCCTCGATAAGCACCTTCATCGATCCTTCAGGAAGGCGCAGTAGCTGAAGTATCTTTGCGGCAGTTCCGTATCTGTAAAGATCGTCGGCGCGAACATCCTGGACCGCAGCATTCTTTTGCGCAACGAGCAGAATCTCCCTGTTGGAGATCATTGCTTCCTGCACCGCAGCCAAACTTCTCGATCTTCCCACGAGAATTGGGAAAATTACATCGGGGAAAACGACTATATCGCGGAGCGGAATAATTGGGAGACGATTTTCTTTCATATATGACCAGCTTTGAATTTTTGAATTTTTATAAAATATCTTGCTCATTCCAGTTTGTCAAACCAAATTTATCACCAAGCAAATTAATCTGATAAGAACGGCGGGATATTTTGTTTTTGTTTGTGAATGGACGCCCACAAGATTATATTCATCTAAATCTACGAAAGGTTAAGGGAAATATCCATGCGCTTTTTGGTTTTGACGATGATCGTGTTAGCCATTTCTATTTTCGCGCAGACATCGCCGGAGGATTTCGACAGTATAGCGGCGACGGAGTCCGCGAAGATCGCGCCGGATTCGCTTCGAGAATCGCTTTTCGAGGCGTATTCCGATGCGCTCGGGAACTGGCGCGAGCTGGCCGATTTTGTATCGTCGAACGACGGCGAGCGCCTTCTCGATGCGATCTGGCTGGTGAATACGATGCCGCACCTCGACCGACTTCTCGCCACAAACGACATACTCACCGAGCATCTCGAATACTCGTTCCGCGCAAAGGACGAGGCCCAATGGCCGATACCGGAAGAGATGTTCTGGCCGTATATCCTCGCATATCGGCTTAGCTACGAATCGGTTACGTCCTGGCGGAGGTTGTTCTACGATGAATTTTCCGAAAGGGCGTTCGGAACCGGCGATCCTCGCGAGGCCGCAAAGATCGTGAATCGATGGGTTGCGGAAAATATCGATACCGCCGGAAACGATTTCTTCGGCGGGATGCAATCCCCGGATATGACATTCAAACGCCGCAAGGGTTCTCGATCGGAAATATCCGCCATGATGACCGCCATACTCAAATCGCTCGGTATCCCGTCGCGCAACGCGATAATCCGCACGATCCGCGGCGAGGGTGGAGGAATGAGCTGGGTCGAGATTTTCGATGCCAATTCAGGCGAATGGGCGCCGCTTTATCCAGATGCCCCCGATCGATTCGCAGATTTCGGCTATCCGGAGGACGAGCACCCCGGCAACGTCACGATCGTCACCGTGATCGGCGGCTTCGATATGGAATTTGTTACTTCGAGCTACACGAAAACCGGATATTTGAACGCCCATTTCAGTCGTGGCGGAAAACCCGCGGACGGTTGGGAGCATTTCTCGGTATGCGTTTTTGGAAATGGCGCGTTCTGGCCGCTCGATGAGGTGGGAGCCGAAGCCGATTCATCCGGTGATTTCGAGGTCGAGTTGGGCACCGGCGATTACGTCCTCCAATGCGGCATGCGCGACCGCACCGGAAGCGTATGGGTACAAACCATGTCGGTAGAGATCCATGAGGACGACACGGCATCGGTCGAGGTCGCCGTCGATGCGCCGCAATATATCGAGGTTTTGGGCACCGAGGCCGGACGATTCCCGATATTCACGCTTAACGACCTTTCCGGCAATCCTTTCAGCCACAATCAGTTAGAGGGGAGAAAACCGATCGTGCTATTCTTTTTCGATTCGGAAAGCGAACCGTCGATTCGAGCGCGCACCGCAATCGACGACATCGCAAGCAGTTACGGCGACTCGATCCGCTTCGTGGATTTATGGGTTCGATCTTCACAAACCGTGGAACCCAGCTTCGAGACGGAGCGGAGAACCCTGATCGACGCAGACGGCACGCTCGCCCTATCGATAACCGGTTCGCCCGACCTCGCCAAGCTCGAAGCCGAAAAGCTGCCGCTGATAATATTCTGTGATGGCGAAAGCGCCGCTTACGAAATCCTCTCTGAAGGATATAATACCAATATCGATAACATTTTGAAGACAAGGATCGACCTATGGCTCGCTCACTGATCTCGATATTTCTTTTGACGGCGGCGGCTTATGGCGGAATCCTGTCCGACGCATCTGTTCGACCGATTATACAGAAGACCATCGAAATGCGCTTCGAAAACCGCTACGACGAAGCCGATTCGATAATAGATTCGCTGAGAACGGCATACCCGAACGATCCGGCGCCACTTTTCCTGAAAGGGTCGAACCTTCACGATAATATGAGCAACCGCGAGGACTACCGCGAGGTCGAAAGGATGAATGCGATTCTGGATTCGGCCATCGCGCTCGCCCTCGAAGATTCCACCGACCCTTGGAACGACTGGATTATCGGCTCTTCACTGGGATACAAGGCAATAGGCGAGGCCCAGGAGGGAAGCTATCTTTCGGCTTATAGCTCAGCGCGCGATGCCCTCGCTTTTTTAAAAATCTCCATGACAAAGCCGCAAACCCGCGCCGATGCTGCATTGGGCGCTGGAGGCTACTATTTCTGGGTGAGTTCGAGCATCGGCTTTTTGGTCTATCTGCCATTGGTCCCGGACAACCGCGACGAGGGTCTCGATTTCCTTCGGGATGCACGCGACAATTCGATCTATTCCCGCGATGCCGCTCTTCACGCGATGGTTTATGTTTTTCTCGAAGCAGGCATGATCGATTCGGCCCGCACGGCGCGCGACGTCGTGGCGGAAAGGTATCCTTCGAGCATACTTCCCTTCTGGTATGACATCGCTATCACCGAGAAGGATGGGGATTTGGAGGAATATTTCGTCGCGGCGGAAAGACTGTGCGATCTCCTCGACACACTCGGAACGAAGCAGTCGGCGAATTTCGTGGAGATGCACCATTACGCAGCAATCGCGGCCAAAAATCTTAAAAACTGGGAAAGAGTGATTTATCACGCCGATATGATCCTCGAAAGAGATCTCCCACACTGGGTCGGCGAGAAATTTTCCGGCGAGATCGAGAAGACGGAGGACATCCGCCGAATGGCTATCGAAAAAGGAAAAAATGATCGTTGAAAAAACCGCCGTAATCGGAGCCGGAGCTTGGGGCACGGCGTTTTCCATACATCTGGCGCGGTGCGGGCTAAATGTCAAAATCTGGTGCCGCGAGCCGGAAACCGCCGCCGATATCCGGGGCGGCGAAAACCGCGTATTCCTTCCGGGAATCGAAATCCCCGGCGGGATCGAGCCGACGACGGACCTGCGCTACGCCGTGGATAGCGCCGATATCATCTTCTTCGCGGTGCCGGTGCAACACCTCGCATCCGTCGCTTCGAAAATACCGGTAGATTCTATCGATGGCGCAATTTTCGTGAGCCTCTCGAAAGGGATCGAGCAATCGACCGGTCGCCTGCCATCGAGGATTATCGAGGAATCCGTCAAAAAGGCGGAAACAGTCGTGCTTTCCGGGCCGTCGTTCGCCACAGAAGTCGCGAAAGGAAAACCGACAGTGCTCGTGGCGGCGGGCGAAATCTCGTCGGCGGAGACCGTGCAGCGAGCGATCTCTTCGGAAAACATGCGCGTATATCGCAGCGAAGATAGGCTCGGCGTCGAGCTTAGCGCGGCACTCAAAAACGTCCTTGCTATCGCGGCGGGATTCTCCGACGGCATCGGTCTCGGCGAAAATGCCAGAGCCGCGCTTATCGTTCGGGGCCTCGCAGAGATTCACCGCCTTGCGACATCGCTCGGAGCCGAACCGAAAACTACATTCGGGATCGGCGGCCTCGGCGATATCGTCCTGACATGCACCAGCGGGGCATCACGCAATTATACACTCGGAAAAATGATCGCCGAAGGAAATAAGGCGTCGGAGATTCTGTCGAATGTGTCCTGGGTCGCCGAAGGGGTTTATACTGCCACCGCAACGCTCGAACTCGCTTCCCGCGAAGGCGTCGAGATGCCGATCATGGAGCAAGTCGCGAGGATTATCGATGGGAAAATTTCACCAGAAGAAGCCGCAAGTGAACTCATGACTCGCCCGATCAAAACGGAATTCCCAAAATAAAAAAAGGCGGGTCGAAACCCGCCTTTAAATGCTGCCTGCCAAGCCTTTCTAACGGAGATAAACCAGCTTTATTCGCTCGGTCGTGCCGGATATCCGCGCGAGGTAAATCCCGGAAGGTTTGCCGGTTGCATCCCATCGGACAATATCGTTCGGCGGCTCGACATCGAATCCGGCCATGCGCGAACCATAAATGCTGTAAATCTGTATCTCCGCCGGTTCGTCGATGGTGGCCCTGAATGTCACCTCGGAATTGAAGGGATTCGGGAAAGCCGAGAGCGCAGCGCCATATGGTTTGGATGGATGCTCGCCAACAGCCGTCGGGTCGAAAATCGTGAATTGCGCCGAGGTGTCCGATGTGAAATTGAACACGGAATCGTGGCTCGTAGCGCGTAAATAACACTCAGTGCCGGGATGATTCGGAATATCGAAATCGAGAGTTTCATGAAATTCCGGATATGTTACCTCGTGAAGAAAACACCAGCTCGCACCGCAATCGGTGGAATAATCGATTACAGTCTTGACAACGCAACGGTTGTCGTAGCTTTGGAATTCCAGCGAAAACAGCGAATCGACATAGAGGGTCTCTCCCGAAAGGCCCGTAACGATCTCCGGCAGCGGCATGACGCAAAAATCAAGTGCTCTCGCGACGAGCTGCTCCTTGGTATTGACGCCATGCGGGATATTTCCCAATTGAAACGGCAACGTTATAACCGCGCCGGGGGAATAGCTGCGCCGCTGAATCCCACGCGCCGGGCATTTACGCGAAGCGTTGAATACATAACGCAGATGATGATTGTCCCATAATGCATCGTTCAGAACGATGTCATCGACACTCGTGGTCGCACCGGGCGTTGGGGCATAATGGAATGACAACCCTTCGGCGAAAGAGCTGTCTTCGCCGAATAAAACATCCGGTGCGCCGCCGTCATCGACGAGGAGAAGCGCTCCGGCATAATCCGCAAAGCTGCCGGCATATGTGTAATGCGAACTCGAAGTGTCGCAGTAAAGGTTGGCGAAATCGTTCCCCTCCAAAATAACGGCTTTCTGGTTTCCTGGAATTCGTCCGGTTGAATCGAGGAAGGTCATTATCTGCGCCTGTTTTGTGGCATCGATATCGTCCGGGCCGGTGCCGTCGTTCCACCCCATCGAGATAATCACTACGCTGAACGGATTAAGATCGGATGGCCAGGAGGTCCCGTATGAGAATATGATCGTATCGCCCATCGCATAGTCCTCTCGACCCTCGTCCGCTTGAATCGTTTCGAGCGCCTCGATCCATCCGTCGCGCGGACGGACTAAATGTGTCGATGTCGAATCGGGGTGTTGGAACTCCGCTCCCGGAGATGCGGCATCCCAGATATATATGCTTCGATTAACCGCTAATGCCGATCCCACAAGGATTGCGAAGATCGCCGTTACCATTATTATATGGCGTAAATTTCCCATTGAAACCTCTCTTTCATATGATAAATTACGAAAAATGATTTTTAAGTCAAGTTTTTTAATTCCGGCGGAAATTGTTCAACCGCTGCGCGGCGGTCTTGCGAACAGATGAGGCGCTCGATGACCTTCCCGACTTTCCTTTTTGCACAGGAACCATACTTTTTTTCTGTATAATCGTTCCGGCGTCTTGCCGGGGGATTTTCACGGTGCTTCCCAGTTTCCCGGCGAGGTGCCGAGGAGCCAATAGCCTTTGCCGACCTCGATTACATCCGCCGGATCGTAATCGATGCCGTTATACTCGAACATCGGCCAAAGGGCGGAACCGCCAGTCAAACCCTCCGGCGGTAAAAACGGCAGGCTTCCTCCGCCAAGGGCATTCCAGCCGGTGAATGTCGGAATATCCTCGCCATCTATCGGCACGCCGCCGAACATCACGCGCGAGTTTTCGCCGCTGAGAATCCAATAGCCGAATCCCGGAGCAAGAACGCTTGCGTCGCCATAGATTCCGAGAACGGGGCTATAAAGATAAGCGTCGCCGAGCGCGCTCTCGAAATACGAAAGCGGCACAACCTGATCCGATGGAACCGAGACGAGATTCCAGCCTGGCACAAGCTCGATTATCGCCTCGTGGCAACCGCAGGTATCGAGTGTTACCAGAAGCGTTTCGGAATAAGCCCCGCTATTGAAATCTCCGATAACGTGGAACGCCGGTTTTGCGACGGTGTCGTCGATAGCGAAGCGGAATCCTGCCGAAGCCGAATCTCCGGCGGCGATAGTGCCGATATCGATCAATGTATCGAAAAGCTCGACGCCGCAAATGGATTCTAATCTGATCTCGGCGGAGACCGTCGAGGAAAGGTTATTGGCAACATAAACGCTTTCCGAGACGAGAGAATTCATCGAATCCGCCCAATAGAGCAGGCTGTCCTGCCAGAAGCTTAGAAGATTCCAGAATCTTCCACCCGTTGTATCGGCCACAAGCCGCCAGAAATCCATGTGATATGGCGGCGGCGGAACGCAAGTTGCCCAAGCAAGCGGATAGCGGACGATAGGATACAGGATAATATCATGGTTCATCAACGTGTCGAGGCACTCCTCTTTCGTGAGATTGCCGTGGCATTGGGCGCAGTGATCGCCTATTTCGCAAAAAACGCTACCAGTGAATAGAAAAGCGATATGCAGTGCATCGGGACGCCAATTGATGCAATGCGCCGTAACCCAAAGGGCATCGAGACACTCATTGGGGGTGTCGCCTGAAGTCAAACCCCATGGAAGGTCGTCCCGAAAACTATAATAATCGTCGGTTAGGTCTATGCCCGGAGTTGTCGTGTCGAAATCGTGATCACCTCTGACCGAATCGACGAATGTTACGATTCCCCAGTGGACGTCGCATTCCGAAAGTATGCTGTCGAGTCTCGCCGTAATATCTCTGATACTCGCAATTATCGATCCCATGCTCCCGCTCGAATCTATGACGAACACGAGGTCGAGCTTGTTCTCCGCCTCGCAATCGACATAGATATCCATCGGCCCGGCGAGCGCCGCTAGGGCGAAAAAGAAAATTATTAGAGCGTATCTCATCTTCAATCCTCCTGCGCGTGGTTTATATTTATTCCTCGCCGTCATTGCGGGGAAGGCGAATCCTGACGAAGCAATCTTTCCGTTTATCGAGGAGATCACCGCGTTGTTCTTCGGACTCCCAAGACGGATTCAAGCACTCGTAACGACAGTCATATTTAACAGTCGCGACGTATCGCCGAGTAATCTAATATAATAGATGGAGCGCCTCGCTGCAAATATAAATATTCGCGATCTTCTACCGTGCGTCTTATCCTGAGAGATACGGCGTCCCGCCACCAAACAATGATGAGGCAACATACTATTAATAGCCGCATAGTCTCGCCGTGCAGTCGAGCGAGACGCTCGACCTGCTAATCTTTATTTTCGCTTCATCCCAGTTTCCGCACCAGTTTTTCGATCTTTTTGAATATCTTCTCGAACGACGGCGGCGGGCCTGTGCGAATCTCCTTCCCGTCGATAAAGAGCGCGTCGCTAATTCCCCATTCGAGGAATGTCTCCCTGTCCGATGTGTCGATCCCGACGAACTCTACCTTTTCGCCGAATTGCGCCGCCGCCCGTTTCGCGCGCTCGTAAATGAGATTCATCGCGGGGCACCAGCCGTTAACAAGGACGGTAACATTGACTTTGCCCGATGTAAGCACCGGTTTCTTCTTTCGCTCGATCCATTTCGGCGGAATTGCGTTGTCGTCGAAAGATTTCCAAAGGAGAACCGGCCCCATAAAGCCCTGACCGTCCGCTTTCGCGTATCCGTGCTTTTTGAACCACGATGCCCGCATCCAGAACGGCATGGGAACCCCCCACGCGGCGATCCCCTTTGCGCCGAGAGACTTTACGTCGTCCTCGGCGGCTGCGAGCAGCGCCTGGCCCATTCCACTTTTCTGAAAATCGCCCCGGCCCTTTTTATAGCCGTGAACCCAGACGCACAGGATGAAATACAGGTCTTTCCCATCGGCGGCGGAGTGCTCTATCGGGATATACTGGATCATCCCGCCGACCTCGCCGCAGTCGTCGAGCGCGAGCTTTACGCGTAGCCCCTTGTCCCACATCTTCGCGCACCACAGCTCCTTGTGGTTTCCGGCCTCTTTCATCTCGTCCGACCAGTCTTCGAGGCACACATTGAACAGCGGCTTATTCTCTTCGTTCAGGTCGATTATTTTCATATGTTCTCCATTGTTTTTACGCTCTTCGGTCGCGGTTATATATTATCCTTTTATTAATCAATGGGTTATAAAATAATTTTAAAATGCTTAATTTGCAGCTTGACACGACTTGCCCGACCATATATTTTGGAGGCGTTACCGAAAGAACACGAATTCTATTTTCTTTTTTGCTAATTTTTAGCAATATAATCATATAACAGGAAATAGGTTACACGGATTCTAATAAAAATAGGCGGGGTATAGCCCCCGTTCCATCGATAAAACCTTAGAATGGTCGTGTTTTTCGATAAAGTCAAGAGTATTTAAAAAAGTGTTGTTAAAGTTGTGGTTTGTCAACACTTATTAATGAACAGTTTGAAAATTAAATTGAAAACAGATTTAGGAATAGATAAAAATGTCCGAAAACAACGAGGAACTTTGGGTTAGTTGTTTATCAGAAATTAGGTCGATGATCAATAGACAGAGCTTCGCGACCTGGTTTGAAAATACGAAGGGAATTTCTGCAGAGGGGGATAATCTCGTCGTCGAGATTCGCGATCATTTCACGGCGGATTGGCTCGAACAACATCATCTCGAGATGATGTTCGACATCATCTCGAAAAAGTTTGGTGACTCCTATAAGCTGACATTCGCTATTCCAAAAGTGGATGGAACATATTCATATAACGTCCCAGAGCTAACGAAATATAAGCGTTACGATTCCGACACGGCATCCGAGGATCGGCATCTCAACCCAAAATATACATTCGATTCCTTCGTGGTAGGTAGCTTCAACCATTTTTCGCATGCGGCGGCTCTCGCCGTTGCCGAAGCCCCCGGAAAAAGCAAGTATTCGCCATTATTTATATACGCCGGCACCGGTTTGGGAAAGACGCATTTGATTCAGGCTATTGGCCACTTCATCAAAGAGGAAAATCCGAGGAAGAAGGTCATCTACGTTACCAGTGAGAGGTTCACAAACGAGTTCATCGGGAGCCTTATATCCAAGACCACAGCGGAGTTCAACCGCGTCTATAGGAATGTCGACGTGCTTCTAGTCGACGACGTTCAATTCTTTTCCGGCAAGGAGTCGATCCAAAGCGAGTTTTTTCATATCTTCAATTCGCTTTACCAAAAAGGAAAACAAATAGTCCTCACGAGCGATGTCTCTCCTTCTTCGATAACCGGATTGGAAGAGAGACTTTTATCCCGGCTTAAGTGGGGTTTGGTAGTCGATATTCACCCACCGGATATCGAGAGTCGCATAGCTATCCTCAGAAGGAAATCTGAGTTCGACGGAATCGCGCTGAACGAGGACATCCTTGTTTTCATCGCCGAGAACATCACCTCGAACATCCGCGAGCTCGAAGGGACGCTCATCAGGCTTCTCGCTTACGCCTCCATCACCGGATGCGACATAGATATTAATGTTGCCCGCGACGTTATAAGCCACTATACCAACGGCTTCCAGACGAATCCTGTTGGTCTCCCTGTGATATGCAAAGAGGTTGCATCTGTTTTCGGCGTTCCGGAAAAATCTCTACAGAACAGCCGGAGGACACAACCGCTAGCTATGGCGAGGCAGGTTGCAATGTATCTTTCAAGAGAGTTCACCGATAACTCCCTGAAGACTATAGGATTATACTTCGGCGGCCGCGATCATTCGACGGTTATACATGCAGTCAAGTGCATCCGTAACAAAATTCGAGTGGACTCTAGCCTCGCGGATAAGATTGCCCATCTTCGTTCCGATCTTCGACTATAATTTTCATGTTTATAGCCAGTTTATAACCTGTGTCGTTTCGGTTTGTATAAATGTGTGCTATTCGGGCTAAATCAACATTTTTATATTTCAGTTGGATAACCGCTTTATCTTTAACACTTTTTTAACATTTTGATGTTATTATTGTATTCTTTCTAACTTCTTTTCCTTTATCGTTTTACAGATAATTTTTTATGTTCTCCACACAATTAACATCCTTATTACTATTACTATTTCTTTAAGAACTTATCTTTTTTTAATAAAGAGAGAGCCAAAAATACCATCCTCTATATTTTCATTTTCCCTTGTTTTTTAACTAATATTCATTAAATTAACTTAGATTTGTATCGATTTCTTTAAATGAGGAGTAAGGATGGAATTCACCTGTGAACGAGGAAACCTATATGATGTTCTGAGCAACGTTCAATCGGTTATTCCCGGTCGTTCAACACATCCGGTGCTTATGAATGTCTTGATATCGGCATCTGGCGATAAGGTATCGATCATGGGAACAGACATGGATGTTTCCATGGTTGGAGAGCTCGAGGCTAAGGTTATAAAGGATGGCGAGTATGCATTGCCGGCAAAGAAGCTTTTCGAGCTATTGAGGGAGTTTGCACCGGGAGAAGTTCATATTAAAAGGGAAAAAAATCGCGTGGAGATATCGCAAGGAGCTGGCAGGTTTTATGTATCCGGTGTGGAAAGGGTGGATTATCCTGCAGAGGATATTATGAAAGATGAGACCGTCGATTTTAATTTATCGGTGGAGGATATAAAAAGGATAGTTACGAAAACCTCGTTTGCAATTTCTGCCGATGTAGCGAGGATAGCGCTTTCAGGGTTGTTTTTAAAGATTACTAAGGGCAAACTTATAGCGGTGGCAACCGATGGGCATAGATTGACGCTGATAAAAAAAGACGTCAAGGTCGAGATCGATGGAGATGTTGAGAAGGAGATAATACTTCCTGCAAAAAGCGTAGGGCATTTTATAAAGATGATCGGCGATGCGGAGGGAGATGTTTTTGTTAAGTTAGGAAATGGAACGGCGCGGTTCGAGGTCGGCAACTTAACGCTTACGACAAAACTTATCACCGAGCGATTTCCGGATTACGAAAATGTTCTGCCGCGTGATAACGATAAGGCGATGATAGCCGACGGCTCTTTGCTTATTTCCGCGATAAAAAGGGCGTCTGTCCTGTCGAATCCGTTGACCCATCTGGTAAAAATGTCTATCGGTGGGAACAAGATGGCATTGAGTTGCACGGATTACGACGTTGGCGGAGAAGCGTATGAGGAGATTCCCATAGAGTTTTCGAGCGAGCCGATAAACATAGGATTTAATTCCAATTATATTCTCGAGGTTCTAAGGCATTTAGAGACCGACGAGGTGAAGTTTCTTTTGAAGAATTCGCTCTCCGCGACACTTATAGTGCCGCTTCCGCAGAAAGAGGGCGAGGAATATCTGTCGATTCTCATGCCGTTGAGGCTCCCGGAGGAAGAGGATTGATATCGAAGCTTCGTCTTCAAAATTTTAGAGCTTACAACAAGGCGGAGCTCGACCTCGACGATAAATTCAACCGAATTATCGGACCAAACGGCGTTGGGAAGACGAGTCTTCTCGAGGCTATGTTGCATTTGGGTCTCGGTGGTTCGCCGTGGTCGGAGCGAAGCACCGATGTAATATCCGATGGCGAGGTATTCGCTGTCGTTGCTGGAAAAGGGACTTCCAGAAGACAAGATGTTTCTATCAAACTCAAGAGAGGCGGACGAAAAGAGGTATATATCAGCGGGAAGCGCGCGCCGAAGATGTCCGAGCTTTTGGGTGTGTTTCCAATGACGACCATCGGTCCGCAGGAGATAGACCTCGTTAAGGGATCGCCGTCTGTGCGCCGTCGAATGATAGATTCTGTTCTTTGCCAGATGAGCCATGAATATACGCTTAATCTCGGACAATATAGAAGGCTTGTCTCGGAGAGGAATGCCGCACTTAAAGGTGAGCGTAGCGGCAAGATCGCCGGTGGACAGCTTTTAATTGAGACATGGGATGAAGCACTGGCACCAAAAGCTGCGTTTATTATGGAGGGGCGTGCTCGTTTTTTGGATGTTATTAGGGGGTTAAGCGGCGATATTTACAATGAGATTTTGGGTGGCGATGGAGGTGATCTTTCGATAGAATACAAACCTACGATTCGTGTTGGGGATATGGGTGTAGGAGAGATAGAGGAAAATTATAAGGAAAAACTTGCGGCGAGAAGGCGTCTCGACCTCGACAACGGCGAGACGGCGATAGGCCCGCATCGAGACGAGTTTTTGTTTTTACGCAACGGCGATCGGCTTTCGCGGTTTGGGAGTTGGGGACAGGCGCGCGCCGCGTCGATATCGGTGATATTCGCGGCATCCGATATTCTTAACAAAAAGACTGAGGACGTTGTAACGCTGCTTTTGGATGACTGTTTTGCGGAACTCGACCCGGAAAATACATCGAGATTTACGGATGTGGCGTCGCGATTCGGACAGGTTATTATGACATCACCGAGGGAAATAGACGCTCCAAAAGGAATTGACGGCGCGCTGTTCGTTTTCGATGGTGTTGGTTTAGTTAGAAGGGAGCATTAAATGCAGCCGGAACCGATATCGTCGATCATAAGGCGGATTTTGAGCGGTCGAGGATTGATGGGCGGGATCGAGGAAGCGGAGGTTATTGAAAAATGGGCGGAGATAGTCGGGGAAAGGCTCGCAAGCCAAGCAAAGGCGATAGCCATAGAGCATAGGATACTATTCGTGCGCGCCGATGATTCGGCGTGGAGGAACGAATTATCGCTTATGAAAGAGGACATAGTCGAGAAAATAAACGATTTTTTTGGAGAAAAAAGGGTATCGAGAATTCATCTATTATGATTGAACGGAAATTATGAGTACAGAAAATAATAAGGGTTATTCAGCAGATTCCATTAAGGTGTTGGAAGGTCTAGATGCGGTGCGGAAAAGGCCCGCTATGTATATCGGTTCCACATCGACAGAGGGGCTTCACCATCTTGTTTACGAGGTTGTCGATAATTCGATAGACGAGGCGCTAGCCGGAGAATGCACTCTAATCAAGATCAACATCCATACAGAGGGTTCGATTACCGTAGTGGATAATGGACGCGGAATCCCTGTTGATCTGCATAAAAAGGAGAATATCTCTGCGGCTGAGGTCGTAATGACGAAGCTCCACGCCGGCGGGAAATTCGACAATAATAGCTATAAGGTTTCCGGAGGGCTTCATGGAGTCGGGGTAAGCGTCGTGAACGCACTTTCGAATAACCTTGAGCTTATCGTATGGCGCGATGGAAATGTTTATAGGCAAACTTATCAAAGAGGAGTGCCAGATTCACCTCTCGAAAAAGGCGGAGAAACCAATAAACATGGCACAAAAATAACATTCTCGCCAGATCCGAAGATATTCGAGGTTTTGGAGTTCTCTTTTGAAACGCTTTCTTCGAGGCTTCGCGAGCTTGCTTTTCTTAACAGGGGATTAAGGATAGAGATTACCGACGAACGTGTTGAAGAAGGTAAAGAAGCGAAGGTTAACAAGTTCCTGTATAAAGGCGGGATCAAGGAATTTGTTCAATACTTGAATGGCGCAAGGAATACCATCGGAAGTAAGCCGTTTTATTTTGAGAAGATAAAAGACGGTGTGACGGTCGAAATCGCGCTTCAGTATAACGATAGCTATAATAGCACGATCTATACATTCGCAAATAATATAAATACGGTGTCCGGCGGGACCCACGAGACCGGATTCAAGGCCGCTCTGACCAGAACGCTTAACAACTATGCCAAAGATAAGAAACTGATAAAAGACGAGAAAGCGTTATCCGGCAACGATGTGCGCGAGGGATTGATTGTGGTGGTTTCCGTCAAGCTGCCAAATCCGCAGTTCGAGGGCCAGACGAAGGCCCGCCTCGGAAATTCCGAGATCAAGGGGATCGTCGAGCAAGCGATGAACGAGTATTTAGGCGCATATCTCGAAGAGAACCCACAGATCGGCAAAATGATAATCATAAAGGTTATGAGCGCGCTTCGTGCACGCGAGGCTGCGCGTAAGGCTCGTGAGTTGGCGCGAAGGAAATCGGTTCTCGATTCCGGCGCGCTTCCCGGGAAGCTTGCCGACTGCCAAAATAGGGACCCGGCGGAATCCGAGATATTCATCGTCGAGGGGGATTCGGCAGGTGGCAGCGCTAAACAGGGCAGAGATAAGAAGTTTCAAGCTGTGTTACCTTTACGCGGGAAGATATTGAACGTCGAAAAGGCGCGTTTCGATAGGATGCTCAAAAGCCAGGTGATTCTCGACCTTATAACCGCGCTCGGTTGCGGAATCGGCGAAGAGGAATTCAATATCGAGAAGATCCGTTATCATAGAATTATCATTATGACCGACGCCGATGTCGATGGCGCGCATATCAAGACGCTCCTTTTGACATTTTTCTTCAGGCAGATGCGGGAGATTATCGAGAGAGGGTATCTATATATAGCGCAGCCGCCGCTTTATGGTTTGAAGCAGAAAAGCAAGAAGATATATATACTCGACGAAGAGCGGATGCACGAATTTTTGATCGAGGAGGGCGCGAAGACACTGAGACTTCTCAGCCAGGACGGCACACGGGAACTTACCGGCAAAAGATTAGAGGCCTTCCTCAATCAGGTTTCGAGGTTCGGGCGCATCAAGGGATATTTTATTCGTCGGGGCTGCACGCCTGATGTGGTTGAAAAAATCGCATTAAGCGAGAGGTTAAACTCGAAGCTCGGAGAGGATCAGGTCGATTTGTTGGAGGAGCTTAATAGGATTAAGGTAGAGTTGTCGAGAATCGGTTTCGATATTTCGGTTCGTTCGGTTCGCGACATCGAACATCTTGCTTGGTCGGGGGTTATCGAGTATTCGAGAAGAGAGATAAAGGGTGAGGTTGTTCTCGATTTCGATTTTTTGGGTTCGCCCGAGTTCAGGGAATTGAAGAGGTCGGCAGCGAAGCTTTCTCGTTTTGCAAGGCCGCCGCTCAAGGCGATTTACAACGGCGAAGAGATGGTTTTCGAGCGTTTTGGCGAGCTTTTAAAATTCGTCCTCGATTCTGGGCGTAAGGGCAAAAAGATACAGCGTTACAAAGGTTTGGGAGAAATGAATCCAGATCAACTTTGGGAAACCACAATGGATATTGATAAGAGAAGGTTGCTTCAGGTGCGGCTCGAGGATGCCGCCGAGGCGGACCTTATTTTCTCGACCCTGATGGGGGATAAGGTCGAGCCGAGGCGGAAATTCATCGAGGTGAACGCACTCGATGTCACAAATCTCGATGTATAGCCGCTTTCGGAGGATGAATTGCACAAGACGAAATTGGTATCATATCTTATATTTTCCATATTACTTACGATTATCTTCGCGGGATGTGGTGGAGGCAAGGTTACCGATTATGAGCAGGCGAGGATAATATCGACCGCGTGGAACGGGGATACACTCGTGGCATATTCAAAAAAAATTGAGAGGGGTTTCGTGGTCGATGGGATAAGAAGAAACGCGAGACTGACGGTCGAGCTTTGGCTAGCCGTGGTGAACCCTCAAAACGGCGAGATCGACACGACATTCGGCGTTCGAGAGTTTCCTTCGGATATGGAACGGATCGAGTTTTATCCGGGCGGGAATATGCTCCTTTATGCTGAATCGGATGGAGTATATAGTTTCGACCTGAAGAGCGGCGAGAGGAAGGATTTTTTTACACATCCATCTATCAAAAACAATGCGGAGGAGATCGATGTCGGCCCGGGCGAGGGTTATGTCGCGATCGTCGTCGATGCCGATGTAACGCCAAGTTCCGAGGGATCGATGGACCTTTTCATGGTCGATATATCCAATATGAGTATGGTTTTTCACACGGGTTCACTCGTCGATCCGCAAGGGTTCGCATGGTGTTCGGAGGGATGCATCGCTTTTATCACTCCCGATCCCTGGGATAGCGAGATAAATCGTGTCATGCAGTTCGGAGTGAGCGATAATATCGAGAAACCCTCGGATATGACGGAGGAAGAGGTTCGGAAGAACTTCCCGGATCCAAGAATATCGTCTTCGGGGCGATGGGAGGCGGTCGATGAGGGTGGAGTTCTCGCGGTAATTAATATATCGGGGCGATGATATGAAGCCAGGGAGAACCAGATTTTCTGAGGACCTGAACGACAAACAGCTCGAAGGGGTTCTCGCAACGGAGGGTCCGGTGCTCGTTCTTGCTGGTGCCGGTAGCGGAAAAACCCGCCTTTTAACATACAAGATAGCCTATCTCGTTCTCGAGGTGGGTATCGATCCACGTGGAATCCTCGGTGTGACATTCACGAATAAGGCTGCGGGCGAAATGCGCGAGCGCTGCGAAAGGATATGCGGCAGTTCGCTCGGTGGCATTTGGCTCGGGACTTTCCATTCGATGTGCGGTCGAATACTTCGTTTCGAGGCGGAGAAGATCGGTCTCGGGCCGAACTATTCGATCTACGACGGTCTGGACCAGCGCCGTCTTATGAAGGATATTATTGCCGACGCGGGACTCGACCCAAAAAAACATGACGCTCGCTCGATCCTTAGGGCCATATCGAGCTACAAGAACCGGCTTGTAAGCGCCGACGACTTTTCGATAACGGCTACTTTGCCGAAGGAGAAGACGCTCGCAAAGCTATGGGTTTCCTATCAAGACGCATTAAAATCCAATAATGCCGTGGATTTCGACGACATGATAATGCTCACGGTTCAGCTTCTCGAAGAGAATGAGAGCGTTCGGAAAAAGTATGCTCTAAAGTTCAATTATGTTTTGGTCGATGAGTTCCAGGATACGAACCGTGCGCAATACGAGCTTGTGCGGCATCTTTCGAGTGAGCATGGAAATATTACCGTTGTAGGCGACGACGACCAGTCGATATACGGATGGCGCGGCGCGGAGGTTCGCAATATTCTCGAATTCCCGGAGGATTACCCCGGAACGAGTATAATTCGGCTGGAGCAGAATTACCGCAGCACCGGCACGATACTCGAGGCTGCCAGCTCCGTCGTCTCGCAAAATTCTGAACGGCACGAGAAGACGCTTTGGACGAAGGGCGAGCGTGGCGATAAGATAGAGATTTGGAGGCTTCCAGACGAGTATTCCGAGGCGAAGGTTATCGCGGAATCCATAAAGGAGGATATCGATTCGGGGATTTCTGGCAGCGAGATAGCGATTCTGTATCGGGTCAACGCGCACTCGCGCCTTCTCGAAGAGGCGCTCACGCGAAGGAATATTCCCCATGTGATAATCGGCGGAATCCGATTTTTCGACCGCGCGGAGATCAAGGATATCATAGCCTATTTCCGCCTGATAAATAACCCGTCAGACGATATTTCGCTTAAAAGGGTGGTTAATATGCCGCGCCGCGGTATCGGGATGCGTTCGATGGGTTGTCTTATAGAGCAAGCGCACAAGCGGGATTCGAGCCTTTACGGGACGCTTCTAACAGGCGATCTCGCGGATTATCCATCCATTTCGCGCAAGGGATTCGGTAAATTCATAGAGCTTATAGAGCGGCTTCGAATGGCGGCGAAGGAAAGCGATGTCGGCGAGATGGTCGCTCAGGTCATTAGGGAAAGCGGATATCTGGCCATGCTCGAGGACGACGGCAGTATCGAAGCGAGGGCGCGACTCGACAACCTCTCCGAGCTTATGAATTCCGGAATCGAGTTTGCAAATACCCACCCCGAAGACCCATCGATAAATGCCTATCTTTCGGAGGCCTCGCTTCTTACAAATATCGATGAGTATCGGCCGGACGATGGTTCGGTAAGTTTGATGACCGTCCATTCGGCGAAGGGTTTGGAGTTCGATGTGGTCTATATCTGCGGTCTCGAGGAGGGGCTTTTCCCAATCGGCAGGTCGATGGAATCGAATTCCGAGCTCGAGGAGGAAAGGCGGCTTTTCTATGTCGCCGTCACGCGCGCGCGCAAGAATGTTAAGCTCCTTTGGGCGATGGTTCGGCGCCGTTTTGGCGAGGAGTTCACCGGTGTTCAAAGCCGCTTTGTGGATGAAATCCCAAAGTCGCTCATCGACGACTCGAGCAAGAGAACACCCATTGCCGAAAAAGAGATATTCGAGTCCATGAAAGGCAGGAAATCCAAAGCAAAAGAAGGCTCCATCCAGCCGGGAACGATCGTCGAACACCCATTCTTCGGAAGAGGCCAGGTCCGCGCGATCAAAGGGTGGGGCGATAATTCCATACTCACCGTCGCTTTCCCTAAATACGGCACCAAACAGCTTCTCCTCAGATACGCTGACCTCTCCATCGTGCGTAAATAAATCCGTAAATCCAAATAAAAATTAGATATTGAGATAGCCCAAAACTGCTGAAGCGTGGGCTATTTGGGCTTGATTTAGCGGTTTATCGGATATATAATCTAAGAATATCGTATATTAAAAACGTGTTAAAGGACGGTCTATGATTGGGAAACATGGTTTAGTGTTGCTGTTTTTATCTATAACATTACCAGTTTTTTGTCAAGAGATAACTATCTCGACTGCGGCGGGGCAGCAATTTGCGCCGGGGATCGGCACGGACGGCACCGACTTCTTCGCGATATGGGAGGACGCCCGTGCGGGAACGGGCAACCCAAACATCTATGGGCGGATTATCGATGCGGGCGGCACGCTGCCGGGATTCGAGTCGCCGGTATGCGCATTCACCGGATTCCAGAAGATTCCCGACGTATCGTTCGGATCGTCGTATTACCTCGGTGCTTGGTCCGATCGCCGATCGGGATATCAGATTTACGGCAACCTTGTTCAACCGGACGGCACGCTTTATCTTGGAAATTTCCCGATAGCTACAATGGACGGAAGTGTCCAGAGCGTGAGGGTTTCCGGCTCGAATAACGGATTTTTGGTGTTGTGGGAAGAAAGGCTTTTCGGAATCAGCGATGTCTATTTTAGCATCACGAAAGATGATATGACATCGACTATTCCGGTGCAGCTCGGCGATGCGGAAGGTAACGAGAAAGCCCCTGCTGCGGCACGTGCGGATAGTTTATGGGTTGTCGTCTATGAGGACTCTGCGGGTTCCGGTCAGGGGATTTATGCGCAGAAAGTTACATATGGAATGGCCGGCTCCGACACGACATGGCTATACCCGATAGCCGCCGTTACGAACGAGGAATCCGCCCCGGCTATCGCTCACGGCGATGGATTTCTGGTCGTTTTCGAGCGCGATGGCGGGACCTCCGGCCGGGACATCTATGGAATCATGCTGGACGAAGACGGTATTCCAGCTGGAATACCATTTCCCATATCGTATTACGATGGTAATCAGGTCAAACCGTGCGTCTCGTTCGATGGGGTCGGCTATCTCGTTGGATGGCAGGACAGTCGCGGCCTGCTTTCTGATATTTACGGCCAAAGGATTAGCGTAGGCGGCACATTGATAGGCGCGGAAATTCCGATATGCATATCTTCCGGCACGCAGCAGAAAATTCGATCGGTTTGTAACGGCGATCATCATCTCTTGATCTGGGAAGATTCTCGCGGAGCGACCACGGATATCTATGCCACGCGTATCGAAGCGATGACCGTGTTGAACGCCCCGGAGGTGATGGTTCTTCAGCCGTCGCCGTTCATGGTTACGGCTTGCAATCGCTACCCTGTCGAGCTTCTCGTCGTCGATCCGGACGGCGTCGATCAATACTCGACGATCTTTTACAACGGAACGGATACGCTTACCGCATATTCGTCTTCGATAGTTTTCGTCGGCGACACGTTGCGCTATACGCCTACCTCCGATTGGCTAAGCGGAGTGGGCATCTCGCTCGGTCTCGTCGATATTGCCGACAGTCTCGGCAACCATATCGATTCGCCGGTCGAGTGGAGTTTCACCGCCGATTTGGCGGCCCCGATTATCGACAACGAGATTCCCCGCGAGGGCCAGGTTCTCGACAGCTTCCCCTCGATAATTTCAGCGAATTTGGCCGATTCGATCACCGGTATCGATATCTCGACGCTCGTCTTCGTTTTCGATGGCGATACGTTCGATTATCCCGACGCGCATTTAAGCTGGGACGGCTTCACGATTCGACTCACTCCGGACATTCCCGCCGCGCCGATAGGCACACATACGGTCGTTATAACAGTTGGCGATTCGCCCGATGTCTGCGAACCGAATATCTCGACGAAGAACTGGGATTTTTATGTTAATCCCGGTGGCGGCCCGAACGCATCGGCCATCCAGCCCCGCGATGGCGATGTCGTCGCGAGCGCGAACCCGGAGGTTCGGGTTCGCATCGCCGACGAGGATGGGGTGGACGAAACGAGCATCGAGATTTCGGTCGGCGGTGTCGTTTTTTCGTGGCCGAGCGCCGCGCTCGACTTCGACGATTCGATCCTGACGGTCGATCCGGTGGCAAGCTATATACACGACCAAACGGTCATCGTGAACCTCCTCCACGCAGAGGACGATATTGGCACGGACATCGAATCGCCGCTCGTTTTCAGCTTCGTCGTGGATCTCGAACCGCCTTTGCCCGGCGATCATTATCCGGCGGATGACGGCACGCTTCATGTCGGCACGGACGATGTTTGGATCGTCGCGAGCGACGCGCCAGCCGGTGTCGTTGTCGATCCGGCGCACATCGATTTCGCGTTCTACGATCTTTCGATGTCGCTTCTCGAATCACCGGGCAGCGGTTTTACCGCTCGCGGCGATACGGTCGTTCTTCAGAGCGGAGCCTTCGGAATGCATCTCGACGACGATGTCGATATTATCGTCTGTGCGGAACTATCCGACAACCCGGATTGGTATTCGCCAAACGATACAACCTTCTGCTGGCAAGTTCGTGTCGAACAGATGGCTATTTCCGAGCGGAAATTGCCGCTTGAAAACAGTATCTCGACCTATCCCAACCCATTCAATTCCGCGCTGAGGATTTCCGTCGCCGGCGTCGGCGCCCTTCCGGGCTCCGGGCAGTTCGGCGTGCAGATTTTCGACATCGCCGGACGGATCGTGGCCGACCTGCCCGTTATAAACTGCGGGTTACCGCAGGTCGTGCCGACGCAGATCATCTGGCAGCCCGACGCCTCTCTCGGCTCTGGCGTCTATCTCGTTCGTGCGCGGTTAGACCCAGACGGGCCTACGGCAAGGTTCACCGACCGGGGAGGCGCAGAGGTTACGAAACGAGTCGTGTATTTGAAATGAGCATGTTTATTCGGCGGTCAATATTTCCGCAGGAGCGCGTGACCGCACGCCCCTGCGGCTTGGTTACAAGGAGATAATATGAGAAGGATAATTGTTTTTGTAATAATCTCGACGATCTTCGCGGGAGCGGTATTTTTTGTGGGTTGCGACAACGGCACGGAGCCGAATAACGGCGATCCGTCCGATTCCACCGACACCGTCTCGCCTTTCGTCCGCGAATGGACGCCGGAAGACGGCGCGGTGGGGGTTTCACAATCGGAGACGTTGTGGGTGAGCATCGCCGATACGGGCGAATTTGCGACGGGGGTCGATCCGGACTCGGTTGCGATGAGGATTAACGGATCGACGGTTGCACCGTCGCTTATCGATAACTCGTTCAACGGCCTCGACCTTCGATATATCTCGCCGACGCAGTTCGATTATGGCGGGACGTTGACCGTCGAGGTGGATGCTGCGGATTTCGGCGGGAATTGGCTTCATGCAAGCGCGGTTTTCTATATCGAGCTTGGGGATACATTCAGTTTCGATATCGATACGCTTGCGCCGCTCGATGGATTCGTTTCGAGATCGCGACCGGGCGGAACGAGTATCGAGGCGCTATATTTCGATTCGCCGGGCGCGAGCTACACGCCGCTAACAGGCGGCTCGCCATATCATGTGGCATTCACCCCGAAACGCTCGTGGATACTTTACGATCCATATTCGACGGGGGACATTTACGCCGTCAATCCATCGCTCGGTATCGAGGTGCAGCTCACGGATGATCCGGCGGAGGAGAAGTATCCAGCCCTTTCGCCGGACGGACACACCCTCGGTTTCGGACGAGGCGAGGATGTCATTCTGAAAAACCTCCAGACAGGCGAAGAGAGGGTTCTCGCTTCGAGTTCGCAGGGCGGTCGCGAACTTGAGTTTTCGCAAAGCGGTGAATATGTTGCGTATCGAAGCGGAAGCGGATCGTATAATCCAAAATTATACATCCGCGATGTCGGGGACGGCGACAATATCACGCCCTCGACGATTTACAACGATGTAAGCTCTTTCGATTGGCTTCATTCCGAAGATGCAGTTGCGTGCATCGTTTCCGGCAATCGGGTTTATTATTGGAGTGCGGAGACCGGCGCTTATCCGACGCTGCTTTTTATGGCCGATAATCTCCAGTTTATCGCGGTCGATGGGGACGACATCGTCTATTTCGTATCGAAAAATCCATTGGGGGATAAGATATTGAAGAGCGACCTTTCCGGTGCGATAACCCAACTCGTCGATCTTACATCGGAGGCGGCTACGGTCGAAGCGTTGGCCGTTTCGGAGGGCGGCGATATTGTTTTCGCCAAACATTGCGGCTCGGTTTATTCGCTCGAATATCTCGCGGTGGGAGGTTCCACCGCATCGACGCTGACGGCCTCGGTCGGCCAGTCGATTCAGCTTGCGTGGTTTTGAGGTGAAACGTCCCCCGATAATCGGCATCGGCGCGAGCTGGGCACCCACAAAGATCGGGCGTCCGGCCTTTCCGGACGCATGTTTCGATTACCTCAAATGCGAATATTACGAGCCGATAGCGAAAAACGGTGCGATTCCGTTGATAATCCCGAATTTAGAAAAGGAGCATTGGCCGCTTTTGGACACCATAGTGCGGCAGATCGATGGATTATTGCTCTCCGGCGGCAGCGACCTCGCGCCCGATCTTTTCGGCCAGGAGGAGATTGCCGGCTCGGATTGCATTATTCGGCGGCGACGTGACGAGTTCGAGTTAGAGCTTCTTCGGCGTTGGGATATGATCCGCCCGCACGGACCGATTCTCGCGATTTGTCGCGGCCATCAGGTGCTCAATGCTTATTATGGAGGCACGCTTTTTCAGGATTTCGCGATATGCGGCATCGATACGATTCCGGAGGGCCATCGCACGCCGGAAAAGAAGCGAACATATCATTCCATCGATGTCGTGCCGGGGACGTTGCTTGCGGATGTTATCGGAGCGGGCGATCACATGGTAAATTCGAGTCATCATCAGGGAATCGATGTTTTGGCGGATGGATTCGAGGTGTCGGCACGCGCCGGGGACGGCGTTATCGAGGCGATGGAACATTCCTGTCATGCGCGATGGCTCCTGTCGATTCAGTGGCATCCAGAGGCATTGGATGACGAGGAAAGCGCGAGAATATTTGCGGCCTTCGTGGCCTCATGTTCCGCTTAATATTTTAATTGAATCAGTATCCGCGCTCGATCATCCTCTTGAGATCGAGGTATATAAGCTGCGCGAGCTTATCGATCCCTTTGACGGAGAGATCGATTATCGGGTCTCCGACCCTCGGCCGGGTATATCGAAAGCCTCCGTTTTCGATAACAATCTTGGCGTCCTGTGAGACTTCCTTAACATTATCCTCGATAATATAATAAACCTCGACCGGTTGTTTATAAAAATCGGAATCGATCGTCGGGCCTTTTCCGGAGAGCATAATTGCGATTGTTGGTTCCTTTGGAAGTTGGATTTTCTCTATCATTCCTGCATAGGTTGTAATCCCGGCTATCGGGTTCTCCGGTGGGTTTTTAAGGATATGAGCATAGTAGTTATTTTTACGGATGATATTCACGGTTTTTCCCGCGCCACCGTATTTTGACACGAGCAAAATCAGCTTCTCAACGAAGCGCAGGAATATCAGTGCGCCTTCTTTATCTATCGATACAGACATTATTATAGTTCGTTAAGCGTTTTCATGTTCTTTGCGTTAAATATTTTAATCTAACTTCACCCTGTTGCAAGTTTTTTAAACCCAATATAACTAATATTTTATAGCAAAAGACACATGCGTCTTTCGCTAAAATGTTTCGGTAATGAAAGCCTAATAAACAAATTAGGCTTCGTTTTTGTCAGGGGGGGGAGGGCAATATGCCCGGTGTTTTTAGAGCAAATTACTTGCCAAATCCGCCAGTTTGCTCCGTTCGCCTTTAACGAGATTGACGTGGCCGAATATCTCCTGGCCTTTCATCCTATCGACGAGATATGTCAATCCGTTCGACCTTGTATCGAGATAAGGGGTATCTATTTGGTAAATGTCTCCGTTGAATACGATTTTTGCTCCCTCTCCGACGCGCGTAATGATCGTTTTCACCTCGTGCGGCGTGAGGTTTTGGGCCTCATCGACGATGAAGAATATCTTATCGAGGCTGCGTCCGCGAATATATGCCAACGGGGAGATCGTAAGCTTATCCGAATCGATCATCCGGTCGATGCGCCGATTATCCAGGCTTTCCGGCTCGAATTGGTGTCTTATCACCGCGAGATTATCGTAGAGTGGCTGCATATACGGCGCGAGCTTATCCTCGACATCGCCCGGAAGAAAGCCCAAATCGCGGTTTCCCAAAGGCACAACCGGTCTCGCAAGGAATATCTGGCTGTATCGCTTTCTTTGGTGGAGCGCCGCCGCGAGAGCAAGAAGCGTTTTGCCGGTGCCGGCCCTGCCGGTGAGGGTTACGAGCTTAATATCAGACCTGGTTAAAGCATCGAGCGCGAAGGTTTGCTCGGCGTTGCGCGGTTCGATGCCATAGGCGCTTTTTCGATCGATGCGTTCGCAGACCCCCTCGGAATGGTTGTAATATGCAAGAACGCTGGCCGATCCGTTTTTCAGGATAAAATATTGATTTGGAACGGGGTCCTTTGTCAAACCAAGCTCATCGACCGGCACGCTGAAAGGCGGTTCATAAAATCTCGAGATAATCGCTTTGTCGAAGCCGGTCAAGATTTCGCTGCCAGTGTAAAGCTGATCGATATTGTCGATCTTGCCCGTTTCGTAGTCCTCGGCCTGAATACCGATGCTCTTCGCCTTCATCCGAAGGTTGATATCCTTCGATATGAGGATGACGTCGCGGTCTTTGCGGGTCGTTTGAAGCTCCGCAGCAAGCGCTAAAATTCGATTATCCGGTTTGTTTTCGGTGAATATTTTGCTGACCAAGCCGGAATTTGGATTGCTCATCTCGACGAATAGCTTGCCGCGACCCTTTCCGAGGGAAATTCCCTTTGTGAAAAGCTTGTCGCCCGCGATCTCGTCCAGCTTCCGAATGAATTCGCGCGCCTCGAAATTTAAGAGAGAGTTGCCCTTTTTAAAATGATCGAGTTCTTCGAGCACCACGATGGGAATTACAACATCGTGCTCCTCAAAGTTGTAAATTGCTGTATGATCGTGTAGAACGACGTTCGTGTCGATCACGAATAGCCTTTTTTTGCGAGGCATCGAAACCTTCCATTTGGGGATCATCCTGTGTCGTTCACCGGCGGAGTTTGTTAGCTCCAAAATATATGCTCCGGCGATATGGATGTCAACCCAAACTATCGCAATTTCCGCCCGGGTGGCGTCGGCCCGACGTGCCTATCGGCACGTCGGAACGGCGAGCCGCATCGCGATATCGTCGATGGAGTAAAAATCTTCGCTGCGGCTCGCCGGTGCCACGAGATTATTATCTCGTGGTGCCGACGCCGGCACTGTATAGCGAAAAAAAGCCCTCGAACACGAGGGCTTTTTCCCATATAAATAATGGATTTAATCCAGCAGATGAACGACCATTCCGCTACGGAGCTTCGGCTCGAACCATGTGCTTTTGGGCGGCATAGTTTTCCCTGCGTCGGCGATGGCCATTAGCTGGTCGATGCCGGTTGGGAACAGGGCGAACGCGATCTTCCATTCTCCGGTATCGACACGCTTTTCAAGCTCGCCAAGTCCGCGGATTCCGCCGACGAAATCGATACGCTCGTCTGTCCGCGGATCGCCGATACCGAGCACCGGCGCGAGAAGGTTATCCTGAAGGATAGCGACATCGAGCGATGCGACGGGGTCGTCCAGATCGAACGAACCTTCCTTTGTCTGAAGCCGGAACCAATAGCCATTGAGAAGCATCCCGAATTCATGGAGTTTTTTTGGTTTATATGCCTCGGTGGCTGCTTTTTCAACATCGAACTTTTCGGAGATTTTCTCGATGAATTGTTCTTCAGAAAGGCCGTTGAGGTCTTTCGCAATGCGGTTATAATCCAGAATCTTCATCTGGTTATCCGGGAATATAACGGATAGGAAGAAATTATATTCCTCTTCGCCGGTGTGATCCGGGTTCTTTTCCATGCGGTTTTTCCGAACGCGGCTTGCGCTTGCGCTTCGGTGGTGGCCATCGGCGATGTAAAGAGCATCTATGCCGTTAAAGCCTTCGCGAATCGACTCTTCGATCTCTATATCGTTCACGATCCACAATGTATGACAGACGCCATCTTCGGCAACAAAATCCACAACCGGCTTTTCAGAAATAGCCTTTTCGATGACATTATCGATTCGATCGCTGTGTTTATA
This sequence comes from uncultured bacterium, assembly GCA_964400105.1. Taxonomy (GTDB): domain Bacteria; phylum UBP14; class UBA6098; order UBA6098; family UBA6098; genus CAYNTG01. The sequence continues at coordinate 16,145 of CAYNTG010000004.1, read as the reverse complement.
TGTCAGAAATACCGGCCCGGACTGCGCGTTTTGCGTGTCGATATGGCGGGTTCGGTCGTCCTCTTTCTTTTTGCGGGTAAGCTCGTGCTTTTTTATTATGCCGTCGTCGTATTCGGTTACGCTGGCCACGGCGACAAGACCGACCTGTTTGTGGTCTCCCATTATCTGCCTGTATAGATAGTATCTTGGCTGCGAGTCCCGGCACATATATCCGGCGTTAATCAGCCTATGAAGGTTGGTGGCTCCCTGATTATAGACCTTATCCGAATATAGGTCCGTGCCTTGTGGGAGGTCTATCTCCGGTTTCACGACATGAAGGAAGCTCAGCGGGTTTTCCGTCGCAAGTCTGCATGCCTCTTCACTGGACAAGACATCGTATGGCGGACTCGCCACCTTTTCGGCATTTACCGGTTTTGGGCGTAATCCCTTAAAGGGTCTTACATCGACCATTATATTTCCTTTCGATTTAATAAGATTCGAGATCGAATCAATAAATTATCTACCAAAGTGGAAATGTAAAGGGGATTTTGAACGATTATTGTTTGGTATCCAGGGTGATTGGGTGTCGGCCGATGAGCATGGCTTGTCGGGCCGTCGGGCCGGACCACGGTTCATGCGATTTAGCACGGTCCGGCCCGACGTCGGCCACGGAGCCGATTTCCCCGACCCCTACGGCCAAATTTTCAATTCGATTCGTACGGGCGATCCTATCGTTATCGGCTACTTAAAACACTCCTCAATGAAATAATGAAATTACTTGCTTCCTCGCTGACGCCCTCGAGTTTAGATATCGATTGGCCGGGATTATTAACGAAATGTTTTTTGGCATACTGCGCAAATTGCCATGAGTGCTTTATGATTTTGCCTTCCTCATTTCGATCGTTTTTCAATTTACCAGCTTTCACTAATTCACCCGCGGGATCTTTAGTGCACTCGTTTATAAAAAGACCGTTATCGATAATTCCTAACCACGCTTCGGTAGCCTTTGAGGGAATCACAATAATTATTTTCTTAAAAAGATCGTCGTTTGCGTCGTAACCTATCCATTCTTTTACGAGTTCTCTAATTGAATTGCATGTGTCAATTGCGGGTGGACAGGGGCAATTTCGAACACCCATACTTTGAAAATCTGATCTCCCGGCTACATCTGCGTCAAGGTGAATAACTATAGCATCACAAGGAGGGTTCTTAACATAATCAATAATCCTGAGAAAACCACCCCCAAGCTTCTCGCACATTCTCTTTACGCCTAGGCACCCCTTTGATTCTCGATCATGTTTTTCTGTGGCTCTATCTAAATTAGGATTTAAGGGATCGTATTCTATTTCCTCACCGACAACAGCTTCGATAAAAGGCTTAAAATAGGCCCAATCGGTAGTTCCCTCCATTATCAGTTTAACATGCTTCATTAAAACCCCTTGGGAACACCACCAATTGCGCCCATTGTCCAAAGGGTAGATAAGGGAACATCGTTATCTTTATAAAGGGATTCGTCTACTTCTATTCGCGTAATAGTCGTTCGGCCCTTTTTATCCCTGTCTAATGCGAATAAACGGATTCTATCGTCGTAGAGAGGCAACCCGTCTAATACGAGTGGATTGTGACACGTAAGAAATACTTGCTTGCCTTCCGTGTTTTTCTTAATAAGTATGTTAGAGACAATCCCTACAATGTCCTTCAATAACCTGGGGTTGATTCCGGAATCGAAATTATCGATAGCGAACATTCTCGGCATTTTTTTGCTATAAATAGCGGATAAAAGGAAAAGAACGAATAAAGCTCCTTCGCTCGCGTCGTATGAGGTTAAAATATTCCTTCCTTTTCTCATGTATTTATCGGTGAAAGTAACTGTGCGCTTTGAAACAGAATTATCAGGTGGTTTAGTTATATCTGGGGCAATACCGGAGCTGAAAGTCTCCATCCAATCAATAAGCGGAAATACTATATTGAGATCAATCTGGCGATTATGATGCATACGTATAATCTCTAATACCGCTGCGGGTAGATTTCCACCGTATATACCGAGTCCATCCTGTTGAACGCCGCGCAATACTGGTGTTGTCGGCATATAAATAACGTAGTCCTCCAGAGCATTTAAAAATGCAGAAGCCTGTTCTGAAAAATCTTTATCCACTCGTGCAAGCGCCACAAGGCCTTTGAACGGATCTAATTCTTTTTTTTCTCCAAATATAGCTCCCGACCGTGGACTTCTTGTAACCTTAGGTTTACCGTTTATCTCCAAACTCTCTGTTTTGTAATACCACCTCTTCTGTGGTTGCTTCAATGGGTTACCCATACCGATCCTATAGCAAACATCCGTCTCGTTTTCTTTCCATTTAGCTTCTAATGTAATAAATGGCCTGAGCTTTTCGCTTTTAAACGCGGATTTATAGATAGCGGGTTTCCCTAATCTAACGCCACGACGTTCCAAAGTATCTTGATCTATCGAACCATAAACGGCTGACCCCATCACTCCAAGAGCTTCGAGAAGATTCGATTTTCCCGCACCGTTCGCACCGATTATCACATTTAGATAACCGGGTTCGATAGAAGCATTGTATATAGATTTAAAACCCCGGACATGAAAATGCGTCAATCCCTGGATTTCGGTATTATCTTTTACCTTGCCCATCTTATTCCTTTTTTCCCAAATTGAATATCGGTGAATAACGATGTAAATATATCTTCTGGTTTTACGCAATGCAAGGGCGATTTTGCCGCCGGGGCCGCGAAAAATGGTTTCTGTCGGTGTCGCTACGTCGCGGGAGGGCCTAAGACCCTCCCCATATCTATGACATGAAAAGCGGGGCGAGCACGAGGCTTACGACACTCATCAGTTTGATGAGGATATTCATCGATGGGCCGGATGTGTCCTTGAATGGGTCGCCAACCGTGTCTCCGACAACGGCTGCGGCGTGCGCGGGAGACCCTTTGCCGCCGAGCTTGCCGCTCTCGATAAACTTTTTCGCATTATCCCACGCGCCGCCGGAATTGGCCATGAACAGCGCAAGCATTACACCGGAAAGCGTTGTGCCGGCGAGCATCCCGCCGAGCGCCTCGGCACCGAGCAGGAATCCTACTATCACGGGTATGGATACGGCGATAAGGCCGGGGAGGATCATCTCTTTGAGGGCTGCGCGTGTCGATATATCGATGCAGCGCTTCACATCGGGCTTGGCCTTGCCCTCGAGAAGCCCGGTTATCTCGCGGAACTGACGGCGAACCTCATTCACCATCTCGAAAGCCGCCTTCCCGACGCTCCGAAGCGTCAGGCTCGCAAAGAGGAATGGAATCATGCCACCGAAGAGCAAGCCGATAACCACCAGTGGTTTGGTGATGTCGATGGACTTAAGGCCGGTAGCCTGCGTATATGCCGAGAACAACGCCAGCGCGGTGAGCGCCGCGCTTCCGATAGCGAATCCCTTGCCCATCGCCGCAGTGGTGTTGCCGAGCGAGTCGAGGCTGTCGGTGATCTTGCGAACATCATCGCCGAGGCCGCTCATCTCGGTAATTCCGCCTGCGTTGTCGGCAATCGGGCCGTAAGCATCGACGCTCATCGTGATCCCGACCGTCGCGAGCATCCCGACAGCGGCGATCCCGATGCCGTAAAGCCCGGAAAGATGATAGCTCACATAAATCGCGATACAGATAGCGATTATCGGCAGGAGCGTAGATTCCATCCCGTAAGCGACACCGGTTATGATATTAGTCGCGGCTCCGGTTTCGCTCGATTTAGCGATCTTGAGGACCGGTTTTCCGCTGGTGTAATACTCCGCGATAAGCCCGATTGCAATGCCGACGGTCGTTCCGCAAAGTATTGACCAAAAGACGTTGATGTGTAATCCTAAAACATGAACCGCGATTGCGGTGCCGCCCAGTAGCAGCACGTTTGAGAGGTAAGCGGTATATCGAAGCGCAGCGGCGGGTGAAATCCTCTCCAGAACCCGGAGAAAGAGTATGCCGATTATGCTCGCAATAAGTCCGATAGTCACGACCGTGATTGGGAAGCCCATATACGCCGTGCGATTCGCGATAATATCCATGGCGACCGGATTTCCGGCGGCCATCGCTATCGATGCCGTAGCGGCTATCGAGATCGTGGCGATTATCGCGCCGACATAGCTCTCGAATATATCCGCGCCCATCCCCGCGACGTCGCCGACATTATCGCCGACGTTGTCCGCGATAGTTGCGGGGTTTCGCGGGTCGTCCTCGGGGATATTTTCCTCCAATTTACCGACCAGATCCGCACCGATATCGGCGGTTTTGGTGAAAATCCCACCACCGACCCTCGCGAACAGCGCTATCGAGCTGGCGCCCATAGCAAAACCTGTGATGATCGACGACGCCATCGGATCGTCGGCGAATATCAAAAAGAGGACTCCGACCCCGACAAGGCCGAGTGACGCGACCGACAATCCCATTACGCTGCCGCCGAAGAAGGCTATCCGAAGCGCCGGCCCCTGGCCATGCTGCTTCGCTGCCCACGATGTGCGAACGTTGGCGATGGTTGCGGAAGACATCCCGAGAAAACCGGCCAACATACTGCATCCGGCACCGGCGAGGAAAGAAATAGCGGTGAAGATTCCGAGATTTGGCACCGCCTCTTTGCGAAGAAAGATCGTCAGAAGCGCGAAGACCGCCACGACGAAGACGATCAGCGCCGAATATTCCCTTCGCAGGAAGACAAGTGCACCGTGATGGATTGACTCGGCGATCTCCTTCATGAGATCGGTTCCGGCTGGTTGCTTCTTCACATAAAGAAAGATAATACCGGCGAAGATCAAACCAAAAATACCTACGATTGGAGCATAAATCATAGTTTTATTCCCTTTAAATAGCGATCTGTTCTATTCGTTTTCTTTAATTCGGTTAAATTCGTTCATCGCGGCCTCTAACCCCTGAAAAATAGTGGTCTCGACCGCCTCGGATGCCCTTCGGACGATAAATGGCAATTCCTTCGCTTCGGCCCGGTCGAATTTCGATAGGACATAGTCGGCACCGTCGCGATTTCCCTGTGGGCGATCTATGCCGATCCTCAGCCGGGGGAAGTCATCGCTTTCAAGCCGCATAATTATATCCTTCAATCCGTTATGGCCGCCGGCCGATCCGAATTTGCGAATCCGGAGCCTCCCGAAAGGAAGCTCCATGTCGTCGGAAACAACGAGGATTTCTTCGTGAGAAATCCCCTTCGCCCGCAGAATCTGTCGAACGGCGATCCCGGAACGATTCATGAACGTCGTCGGCTTTACCAGAACTGCGGGAAATTTTCGCGATGCTTCGGCCAAAAAAAAGGCACCTTTCCCGGCCTTGAACCTTCGCCCAAAACGCATAGCGAGATCGTCCACGACCATGAAACCGACGTTGTGCCGCGTCGAGGAATATTCCGCGCCCGGATTACCGAGACCTATTACACATCTGATATCCAAGATAGCTCTTTAATTAATATTTGCGAGAATGATAGTCAAGCATTAATAAAAATAATGTTAAAAAGGCGAGCCGATTTCTTCGACCCGCCCTCGAATTCGATATCCCACGCGAATTACACCGATTCATTCCTTATCGAAAAGGAGATCCCTTTTGATAAGGACGGAATCTGAATCCTCCGGGATCGGGTTAAGCGTTAAAACCGGATGTCTTTCGGTTGCAAGGTATCCATAGAGCGTTGCTATAAACCCGCTCACGGAGACCCCGATACCGATTGCCCTTATCGATGTTGTTTCGCCTACCGGCTCATTGCCGGAGGTCGATAGATACAATCCGGCCACGCTCATAAGGTTGCCGATTACGACCCAGTAAAGATGAGGATGCGAAACCACCGTGTCGATTACCGCGTGGTTGATAAAATACGATGTCGAAATGGTGTCCTCGACCGCGACTTCGGCATCGGCGGTGAGCGCCGATACCGAAATCGCGATAATCAATAATAGAATCCCGCTTCGCATTCGGTTCTATTTAATCAGCGTCATATTCGTCCGCACGACCCGGTCGCCGTGCTTTAGAATTGCGAAATAAATCCCGCTCGGGAGCTTGGTCCCGGAGATGGAGGTTCCATCCCATGTTGCGGAGTAGAATCCCGCCGCGACATATCCGTCCGAGAGAGTCGTTACCGGCCTGCCGGTGATGTCGAAAATCGTCAGCACGACGCGACCAGGCTCGTCGATCTCTAGTGAAAGTTTAGAGGCCGCGTTGAATGGGTTCGGCGATGCTGCAATCGCGAGGTTCTCCGGGAGCCTATACTTCGACTCCTCGATGAGGCGGTAGTCCGTTCCCAACAGGAAGTTGAGGATTGCGGCGATGACATACTGGCGCGTCGATGGCGGCGCTATGTCGTTCATCGCGCCGATATAGACGCTCGACAGAACCGTCTTCCAAGCATACATCTCCCGATAGACCATCCGAAGCGGGCTTAAAAGCGGCGCCGGATCGTCTTGTGAGAACATCGCCCATGTGGTTCCCTCGGCGATCTCGGTCGTGTCCCATTCGTCGATGCGCTGATCGGCCGCTCCCTGGAAGTCGTAGCCGATATTCACGACACCCTCCCTGAAGAAGGATGTATTTTCGCCTAATAGCGATTGGACATTTCCGCTCGTTCTGGTATATCCGTCTGCAGCGTAGGTCGCGCCGAATAGTCTAAATAGGTTTTTGCGCGCTGTCGGGCTGGCCTCGCGGCCAAAATCGTAACCGAAATCCGCGCCCTCGCTATAGACCCTTCCACCGGCAACGATATATCGCGTGAGCCTGTTTATACTCGGATTATTCGGCACCGCATCGGTATCGTCGTCGATTCCGGTGAGGAGAATGATCGCGCGATATGCAAAGAAATCCACATCGGGAAGGTTCTGGTCCTGCGAGGTCACCGCGACCTCGAGGTCATAAACCGATATCCGTTGGCGAAGGAACTCCGCCTCGTCCATATCGCCCTGATTGGCGAGCAACGCGCCGTTATCGTAATCCCAGATAAGGATGTCGGCGGTCGATGAGTCCGGGTTGAGCCAGGTGGTCGTGCTGATCGGCTCGCTCTCGCCCTCAGAATAAACAGCGGTTACGAGATATGTATAGGGCATAAAGTTTATGCGATCCCACTCGACGAACTCCGTGTATGGATCGGGAATATAAGCGAGAAGCGTGTCGTCCGAGAAAACGACCTGACGGTAAGCGTTATATCCCTCGAGATGCGCGGTGCTCGCTTCCGGCTCGTCCCATTCGAGGATAACACGTTTGTCGTATGGCGTGCGTCCCGCAAGGTTGCGCGGAGGATTGAGCACGAACTCTGACTGAAGCTCGGCATCGAGCGTGTCCTCGGCGACCAATAGCGAGAAGGTCGTGTCCAAAGTAGCATAGCTGGTTCGGCTAATCCTGACATCGTATTCGCCAAATGGAACGTCGGAGATAAGATACTCGCCGTCGGAATTTGTATAGACCGCCGGTATCGACGTGCCGATCAATTCAATCGCAGTGCCGGAAAGATTCGGCGGATCATCGGAGAGCGTGATCGTTCCGACGATGCGTCCGACCTGCCTGTCCAGCACGAAATCCTCGGTGATATCGGGTGCGTCCACGGAAATCTCGCGCTCCTGTGTAACATAATATTCGAGAGACACGAACATCGTGTATATGCCGTCGGGAACTTCTTCGAAGGCGTAATAACCGGTCGAGTCGGCATAAGTCGTGTCGCCGTCGAGGATAACCATCGCGCCTTCGGGGTCGCCGCCATCGCTACAGGAGATCATCCCGTGAACCGTGGCGCTTGGAACGATAACCGGATAAAGAACGGGGTTATACATCTGGTCGGCGTCGAAATATATGTTGGTCGAATCGGTCGAATAGTCTTCGAGCGAGGTGATAATCGTCCATTCTCCGATAGTAACTCCGCAAATCTCATAAAATCCGATGCTGTCCGAGATAGCGTTAAGCTCTTCGGAAATCCAAACGGATGCGCCCTCGATAGGGTCGCCTTCGCCGGTTTGCACGGTTCCCGCGACGCAATAGGTCGGTGGAACGCCGCGCGTGAAATGGATCAGGAAGATGCCGGGAGTCGATATATCAACGCGATCGGTGGTGCGCATGTTCTCCCAGACCGTATCGCCGGTGATCCACCATGCACAATGGAAGCTTCCGTCCTCCGGCAGGCAATCCGAATCCCAGTCGATCCAGCTGTCGATCTCATCGTCCACCGGGATGCGCATCATCATAGCGACCCACATAATATCGTCGTCTTCAGAAGATCGAATATCCCTGCTGAGCCGGCCCCACATATCGTCCTCGATCTGGAAAAATCCATATGGCGTATCTCCGGGCGGCGCTGGCGGCTGCTGCTGATCGAGACCATAGTCGAACGAATCCGTTGCCATCGAATCCGCGCCGAAGAAAAGCGAGAAATGCCTGAGCGGTTCCTCCGGCTCGTCTGTCCAAACGAACAAAGAACCCATCCATGCGGGCGTGAGGAAATACCCGGTGACGAAATGCCATGTATAATCCGCATGGTTCGGCGGATCGGCGAGATCGTCCACGCCGATAGTAACCTCGGCCGTGTGAAGCGGATCGAAGTCTGCGGAGGGTATATATCTGACGAATGTCGTTTCGGATGAATGTGAAATTATCAGATATGGCGAAGCATCGACGCCATCGACCAGCATCGTGATCGACGTCGGATCGACTCCGCCGCCGGCATCGACGATACCCGCCCATATCTCCGTGGAGACCGCCACCCCGGTCTCGCCATCGGCGGGATCGGTGAACACGACCTGCGGCGAGAGCGTGTCCCCTGAGGGACTCAGCACCTTGATCCAGGCCTGTCGCCCCGGACCGAAATCGATATGGTCGATGACCGTCATGTCCCACCAGTCGCCTTCTTCTGGATAGACCGATATGAACGTAACCGCGATAAAGGCGTCCTTGTCGGATGGGATGTCGTCCGTGTCCCATTTCACGCCGATAATATCGTCCGTATTACCGAATCGAAGCGGCCATTCGTCGAAGAACAAATCGGACGAACGAATATCTCTGGAAAGCATTGTATAGAACGGATAATCCGGGTCGTCGAGAGGGAAGAAGGCATAAAATACAGTCGGCGGAGCCATCGGGAAAAGGATGTCGTAACCCATATCGAATGTCGCTTCGGCATCCGGGTCCGCGCCGAGAGAAATATCGCTGAAGCCCGTGTCCGTCCCGTCGATGTTATATGCGGTCAAAGGGATTTCCCAGAGCACCGGCTCTATCGAATAGCCAGTCCGGAAAGCGATGACATCCGAGCTTACATTGGGAACATAGGCGTTATCCGCAGCCGAAACGATGACGGAAATCCACGACTCGCCGTGAAGCGGCGATGGTGGATCGTATGTGACGCGATATCCGCCCTCGATGGGCGAAAGCTCGATCTCTGCCGAAACATCCGCGCCATCGACTGTCATCTCGATGCTCGCAGGATCGATTCCGCTTCCCTCGTCCGTAACATCGAACCGAATAGTGCCCGTGACAGGAATAGCGGTTGCGCCGTCGTATGGATACCAGTTCGAGAAGACCGGCGAATCTTCGGGATAGTAGCCGTCGGGGTCGTGAACGATGTCCAGGACCATTCCTATGGAATAATCGAGTGTCGCGACCTCTTTCATGTTCACCCATTCGGTGACATCCTCGAGCGGATAGTGCGCGCCGATATGGAAATCACCCGGCGGAAGAAGCGCCGGAATCCAGCTTGCATCGAGCGAAGCCGCCGCCGATATGAGGTGCGCGACCCAGAGAGCGCTGTCGCCGTCGTCGGGCCGAATATCCCCATAGAGCATCGTTATATAAGGATTAGCCGGGTCGTCAAGCTCGAAATAGGCGTAGGAGCCGGTCGGCGGAGGAATAGCCAAAACATCGTCCTCGCCGTCGAGAAGATCGAGTGCGCCGTCGAGGCGACCGAAGGTCAGATCGAGCGTGTAGCTTCCGTCGGTTAAAGTGAGGTCTGCCGTCCACGGCTCGGCGAAACATACCAAACCGATGGCGAGTATCGCGATAGCAATCGACTTAAATGAAAGTTCCATTTTGCCCCCTTTTTTAAGGGTTAAAACCTTAAACCAAAATGATAAAATAATCAAAAAATATGGATCGCCAAATTCGACTGTAAAAGTTCGAGATTGCATCGCTCTGTTCTACAGGTCTGAGGACATTGCAATGACTTTTCTAAAAATTATTCGCTAAAACCCCCCTCTGTTTTTTAGCGATCTCAAAATTGGGGAACCCCTCGAACGAGAGGTTCCCCGGAAATGCTCTACTTGAGTAGAACCATTCTCTTTGTGATGCTTCCGGCATCGGTTTCGAGTCGGTAGAAATAGACGCCCGATTCGACCTCGTGGCCGGAGAAGTCCGCGCCGTCCCAAACGACACTCCGGATGCCTGGTTTGGACATCCCGGAAACCAGCGTCGAGACCTTCTGGCCCATCATGTTATAGATGGAGAGATCGACCTCGCACGGGCGCTCGATATCGAAGACGATCTCCGTCTTCGCGTTGAACGGGTTCGGGATGTTCGCAAATAGCGTCATCTCGCCGGGAAGCGATGTCTTGGTCTCTTGAACGACCGGATTAACGCCGAAGCCGTCGAGCATCTCGGCGAACATGATCTCTTTGCTGCCCACAGTGGGGATATTTATTATCGCGCCGAAATAAGGGCTTTGGACATAGGTCTTTCGAAGGCCGTTGTTGAACCAAACTCCACGACCGTTCGATTCATGCGGCATCGGGCCGATAAGCTGCGACCAGAGAACCGTAACGGCTCCGGTGCCCATCTGGTGCTCGAACTCGTCGAGACCGTAGTCGGCGATAGTCGAAAGCGAATAATCGACCGTATCGGCTCCGCTGAACAGAGATGGTGTACTGGTAAGCTGGCGGACATTGCCCGTATCGAGGCTGGCGATTCCGCCGTCCCGGAAGTTCACGCCGAACTGCAAGTAAAGCGAGTCGTAACGGTTCATCGCGTATCCATCGCCGGAGAGGATCTCCATCGCGTCGGCGCCCTCGATGAAGAGGTTGCCGCCCTTGCGAAGATAATCGTCGAGCTTGCGCCACTCCGGGCCGCGCGGCCTCGGGCCGAGCCAGCCGCTGGCGCTGAACGGCGACCATGTTACGATAATCAGATCGTATAGAGGCGAGACCGAGTCGGCGAGGATATAACCATAAAGCCTTTCCTGCTCGCGGGTTACATAGAGCGAATCGCCGGTGAATCCGACATCGGAGAGAAGCGTAACGAGCGTATCAGAGGAATCCCATTCCCGATGGAGACTGTCCATTTGCCATCCGCCGCACCAGTCGATGAGAAGAACGTTCGTTGCCGCCGGCGGGTTGCGATTGTAGCCCTTTGCGAGTTCGGAAAGGTCGCTCATTCCGCCCGGATAAACGGCGATCATACCGTAATAGTAGATAACATCGTCGATCGAAGTTGCGTCGAGATAATATGGCATCGTGTCGTCGAGTTCGATAACGAAATCGGCGACCGAGGTATCCGTGAACGGCGCGGTATCTCTATAAAGTAGATAGCTCGTCGGCATTTCTGCGGGCCTCATTCTCGGCGAAGGAGCCGTGGCCGAAGCCAGATCGACATGTGGCCCTTCAAGGCTCATCGGACGGAAGCCGTATTCGTGTGCCGCTTTAGCGGCTTCGACGTTAGGAATCTTCGTCCTCTGAAGTGTCTCTTTATAGGATGGCCTCATGAAGCTTTCGGCCCTGCTTGAACCGCCGGAGACATAGCACTCGATGGCGAAATCGCCGTCCGCCATATCGACGTTGTTGCCTTCCCAGTTCCACATGCTATCGTATGCATTATGCACCCATGCGAGCGTATCGGGAGAGGTATAATCCATCATAACATACGCAATACTCGGGCTGTCCATCTGATCGATCCAACCGACGAAGAAGGGATCGGTGCCGACCGTAACGTCCGGGACATCGATATACGCCCATCCATCGACGGTGTCGTTAAGCGCGCCGGTGAAGTGTGTAATCATTGTTCCAGGACCGCCGGAATCGGGATCTTCCGACCAAACGCCGATCATCGTGGTTATGCCGTAAGAGGAGGGATGCAGCGCGATCCGAACCTTCGAGAGCGTCATATCGTCCTCGGGTGCGACGAAGGGCATCGAATAACCGCCGCCGATCCAGCCATAACCGTAATAGGTGGAGAATCCGCCCCAGCGGGTATCGCCATATCCCCGGGCGCTGCAATGCGCAAGCTTCACGGTGTCGGCCATCATCGGAGCGTCCCATGTTACGACATTAAACGCGCCGGGCCAGCATGGCCGCGTCGTCGATTGAACGTTCGTCGGTGGGTTGAACATGACCGAAGACTCCTCCTCGAGCATTCCGATAACGACAACATCCGCAACAACAGTGAGGCTGGTGTCGAAATCCTCGAAGCCGATGTAGTTTGCTCCGAGTGTATAGCCGCCTGCGGGAACCGAGTCGAAATCGAAGTATCCGGCGGCGTTGGTAATGGTGCTCTCATCGAAGGTGAGGCCGTCCGAAAGATCGACCGCGATGCCCGAATGGACTGTTTCACCCTCGAGGGTAAGCGTTCCCGAAACGTTGTAATAAGAGGTCAATGGGAACAGCAGGAAGTCCACGCCGGACGTGTCCGATGTCAGGTCGAATGTATCCGTCTTCGACTCGAAACCGGCGTGCGCCGCCGAAACATAGACCGTTCCGAAATCGACATCGGTGAGCGTGTATGCTCCCGTAACGGCGGTAGTAGTCGATGCGCCGGACTCCGACTCCGTAACGATCGTGCCCGAATGGTCGGTCTCGCCGTCCAGAAGAACGGTGCCGGAGATATCGCCGATTATCTGCGGGAAGCTGAAGTTGTGCGTCATGTTGGAATTGAGGTCGATTTCGACGGAATCGGTGCGGCCGTCCATCGTGAGAACATATAGCATATAGGAACCCTCCGGCGCACAGACCTCGTAATAGCCGGAAGCGTCGGTCGAATCGTGATATGCGCCAACGATGGCGATCGAGCCGGAAAGGTCGGTGTATCCGCCGACGCCGACCGTGCCCTCGACGCAATATATCGTCGTTAGAGTATCGTGGGTCGTGAAGCTAATAGTGTCGCAATCGTAGTTTCTGGCCGTATCTCCGGCGCAGGCGATACATACGATGGTCGAGCCGGGGGGAATGGCGATCGCACCGCCTGTGTTGACAGAAGCTCTCTTGCCACCGGCGATATCCGCGATACTGAGGAACATGGCCGGGACATCTAAGCCAGCCACGTTCATCCTGATACTCGATTCATCGACAGGCGACATCACGTCCATGATATCGACCGAAAGGGTGGTCGTGGTTTCGGGCACGTCGATCGCGCCGTCGGCGGGATGCCAATTTGTGAAATAAGGCGGCATCGAATCGACATCGGGAACTACGCGGGTGTAGCGAATCTGAACCCAGTTCAAAACGCCGTTGCCGGTAACGCTCGACACGGACGACATGTCATGAGCCGTAGCCCATGCGACATCCGAGCCGATAAAGCATGTGTCGATCAGAAGAACCCCACCGGAGGGGACATCCAAGGGATCCCATTCGACGGTGACGGAATCCAGAGCGGTAACACCGGCCCACTGGATCGTCCACAGGATTGTATCGTCAAAAGCGCTGCGGCCATCGAACATAAGCTTTCCGATGAACGAATACGAGGGATCGTCGAGCGGGAAAAACGCGCTAAGACCGGAAGGGGGCGCTGGTGGTGCGGCTTTGTCGATCAAGAAAGAATCTATGCCGACCACAACGGTTGAATCGTAGAGATCCGATCCATAGATGCTCGTCTGCGCGACAATCTCTCTAGCGGAATCGGGGTGTTCATAAACATCGATAGGGATTACCCACTCTTGTGCAAAGGCGGAAACCACCATTAAAATCATTAAAGCGGCGAATAGTTTAAACCGCATAGTTCCTCCTGTTCAAGTTCTACTTTAAGTGTTTATAATACTTTAATTATTCATTTAAACTAAGCGTCTTACAACCATATGTCAAGGTTAATCTAATCTCATTTTGTCGGGTAAAGGGACATGTTCCCCACCCTCTGTTCTAAACATATAGATGGAGATTGCTGATTTTTGACAGAAAACAAGAAATTAGCCTGTCATTGCGATGTCCTCAGACCCGCAGGGCAATGGCATGTTTTATCATTTTATCATTTTGTAAAGGTTCACACTCGTTTTTCAGCAATCTATAAGAGTTACTAAATATTTCCTTTCATCTTGCTAAAGTTACCGTTCCTTTGCATTTGATTCTTCCTTCGGAACGGATTGTATAAATGTAAATTCCTTGCGACAGCGGTTCTCCTGCGTTGTCCGTGCCGTCCCATATTGCGGTTTCCTTTGCGCTCCATCCTGCGGGGATTTCGATTTCGCGGACTTTGAGATTGCCGAGCGTGAAAATCTTTATTACACCCTCGACCTCGCCGAGACCGGGGAATGAGAACTCCGCCTCGTCGTTTATCCCGTCGCCGTTCGGGGTGAAGGGGTTGGGGGAGCGGCGGCAAAGAGAAACTGGTGAATCGCAGGGGATTGTGATTTTCCCAGCGTAGAACGTAATCGCTTTATGGCCGAGTTCGACGTCGTATTCGCCCTCCGGCAAAGCCGGGCAGACGAACTTGAGCCACGTGCCGTAGAGCGAATGCGGATCCGGGCGATGGTCGGAATACTCGAAGGGAATAACGACGGTATCCTGCGGGCCGTAGAAATAGATTTCTATGTCGCCGCCGATATTCTCGTTGCTCCCCTGCCAGAGGTTGCGACCGGTGAGGGTTATCGTATCCCCCGGATTTGCGCACTCCGGCACCGAATCCACCCCTATCTCGAACGGCTCCGGCACAGCACAGGGGGGAAGCTCGTAGCCCTCACAACCCGCAGCGGTGCAGAGAATGTTCGATACGAATTTCATATTGTCCCAGATAATCGGATCATGCCACCAGGTTTCCCACATATGCGAACCTACTGCTATAAGAATCTTCGATTCATAATTCCCTTGATGTAGAAACGGGTAGCTAATAGCGGCTATGGGCAGAAAATATTCATTTTCCAAGAAAACAAATGGATAAGCATGATTTCCGCAGGTAATAGGCTTGATCGTGTTTTCGTTTCTCATCGAATCTACGAAATCCGTTATTGGTGAGAAAACGAATATATCATAAATATCTCTCCCCTCATCGGGTAGAGGGTTACTGTTTTCAACATATACAGTAGTTTTCCACCTACTATCGTATAACAGTCCGTTATCAACTGCTTCAACAGGTTGCATCCAGTTCGCTGGGAAAAATAGTATTGTCCCGCCCTGTTGTGAGAAATGAACAATTGATTCGACTTCTTCTTGCGTATAGGGAAAACCTAAATATGGCGGAATAGAATCTTTCAGTTGCATAATCCAGAATATATCCATTTCCATCAGGCTGGACCGTCCTTCCTGTCCGGTTGTGAAATGGATTGTGCAACCATGGTTCCTCAAAGTATCCTCCATATGGGTTACATCGAACCAATGCGTTTGGGAAAATATGTCTTCCTCAAGTACATCTTGGCCACGCATAATCATCGCGAATGAGATAATTCCGAATATTGTAACCAACGAACTTATTTGGGTTCTCGTTCCCATCCTATCAATCATACTCGGCTATTATCCACCAGTTTGTGCCGTCATTTTGGATAATAATACCTTCATTGGCAGGGAGAGTATAGCTTCCTGACCTTTCGATATCACAATCATCAGGCGTAATGGTGCTACTATTTGAGGTATCCGTGTTCCTTATGTAATATATCCGCCCCGGGCAATCATCCGCGTCCGGTAATGTAACGGCTGCGCCGCCGTCAACGAACAAAGTGTGATCGTTATCGTCCAAGCTCATATCGCTATCTGTTATTGCCGACGCCTCAGAGCCGTCGTAATGGAGCGTGGAGTGCGGGTCGGGTTCGTTTATGCCGAGTTTGCCCTTATACGAAGAACTGAAAAACGCGGCTATATAATCAGAACTTACGGAAACCGACCGTCCGAAGGCAAAGGAATAATCGCCGGAGACGGTATTTGAGTCAATCCTCATGTTGTCTCACATTTTTAATTGTTCATTAGAAATTGCTGATTTTTGTTTTGCAAAAGGGTTTCATATGAGTTATATTATCCTCACAA
>CAYNTG010000003.1:50112-60559 GCA_964400105.1 uncultured bacterium | reverse complement strand
TGACTCGGGAATCTGGATTCAGCGAAACCATCAGGAGCGGAAGCGCCCGTGTCCACAGTCGTAAAGGTATAAAAGAGATTCACGAGTGTGTCGCAAACGCCCTTGCTCGAATTCCAATAATGCCGCCAGAGAGTATCCGGCAACTCCGCCGTACCCGTAAAATCGTCCGTGAAGAAACGAATGACCGTTCTACCGATCAGATTTCTATTGTCATCTGTCGTATCTAACTGAGTAAGAAAGAACAAAGGAAGAGTATCACGGTAGACGTTGAAGAAATCGCCGTAATAACCGGTTGGGCCAAGATCTGTCTTAAACTCGATATACTCTTCATCCGTGTTACAGTTCTCGCTGATAATCTTGATCGTATCGGGTGGGTCCGGGCCCTCGGGGGCAAGAAGAGTAACGTATATATAGATATCCCGCGAATCGATATCCATGGCCTCGCCCGGAATCACCGGGGCCGGCTCATGGCCACCGGAAAACGTCCGCATAACGGGGGCGGCCTCGAGTGGCGTTAGGATTGGTAAATCTGACCTGGAATCGAGTGGAGCAACATCTCCGTGCTCAAGCACGGCGGGAGCCTCCGTGCGAACCTCTCTAACATCCACAATTTCTACTTGAGCCACTGCAAAACCGGCAAAGGCAAAGAGAAATATAAATATTGAGGATATCCCCAAAAACTTTCTCGTGGTTTTCATACCGCTATAACCTCCTTGATGAGTAACAGGGGTAAATTTATTATTCATTCGTTTATAATCACTACGCGAATTATAGATAAAATAAGGTAACAAGTTTTTTTAATCAAGTATTTTTTTTATATATTTCCAAATAAGTATATTCAAATGTTCTCGATCCAAAAACTACCCTCCTATCGGCTCCACAATAACATGGAGAATTATCGTCTCGGAAGAGTCCTCAGAGTCGATGGAAATCGGGCTTTGCAACAACAACAAAAGTATAAAATCGTTATTGGGATGGAGATTCATTCCGGTTGCATCCATCGGAGGCTCGAGATATGGGGTCATATCTGCCGACCGATTATAAAACCTGTTCGATGTTATCTTTTGATAGTTGGGAACGGTATCGATCAAACATGCGGTTCGGTTCGTGTCGTAATCCAACCAAAAATCATCGTTTTGGTAATAGCCATGCCAGGATTTTATAGCAATAGCCCAAATAAGAAATTTTTCGAACCCTGGATTGATAGGCGGCGCCACACTCGTGCGCCAACTATTGGATTCCACGGCAAGCTTGATGTTCGCTCCAACACAACCCATGTTTCGAAATGCAAATCCTGTGTCCGTATGGGCATAACACCCCCAGCAAGCGATTCCATAATCGACGGTCCATGACGTATCGGTCGGATCTATAAGATCGACGCGTAGCGGACACATCGTGAATTGACTGTAGACAAAAGCCGTATTGCCGGTGCCTTCGCCTTCAAGATCGGTTTCTAAAGCACTAAACGAAGTGCTTGTTCCCATGCTTTCCCCGGCACCAAGAAATGCAACCACCAAAGAAATTGTAAGGGTTGCGATAATTAATAGCTGCTTGAATCGAATATTCACCATATTTCCTAGTATTTCCCTACTTTACATCTACTACTCTAATCTACAATATAGCGAAATAGTTTTTCCAATGCAAACGATATAACCATGTAATCCTGAATAATTTTCTTTTTTTCCATAATATATCCACTCCATTTGACCCGGTTTTAATACTACTCGATTTGCCGGGATTTCCCACAACAGTGCACGTTTGCGCAACTCGACACCATCCGATTCATCCCTTTTTCCGAGGTGTCGACACCAATATACCTGAACGGTATCTGCTAGATTTGCACCGTTGAAAATTTTGAGCGAATCAATATTCCGGCCGAGGGCCGCCTTTATCGGAGCAATAGCGAGACGGTGCGTGTTCTGTTGTATTTCTATCGACGATTTCGTCTCGATCTTGACCTTAAGCGCGATAGCAAGCGAAATCATTCCCTTCGATGCCTGTCGAACGATGACCGATGCGGCGAAACGGCGATTTATAAGGCTCGGATCGTTCGGAAAACGCGTGATGAGACCTATCTTGCGCGTCTCACCGGAGACCGGAGCCGAAGCCGTATCCGGAAAAGGCGCGAGCCATCTCGAATCTGGGATCGGCTCGTAAAATTCCTCGTCGTTCTTAGCAACCTCAAAACTGAAGAGAACCATTTGAGAGGTTGTGTTCACACCGCATATCGATGTCGGATAAAGGGAGTCCGTTCCGATGGCAACATCTAAAAGCCTCGCGTTCCCCTTGGCTGAAATCGATGTTGCACCGGAAAAACCAGGGAATAAGCAAAAAAAGATGGTCGATATCGTAATGCCTATGTAGCTCCCGACTATTCTCGAACGTGGACACCTGTTAACGTGAATGGGCATAACACAATTTGGTTCGCAACGATATCATTCGTAATCCGATTCAAGATATTGGTTTACCGATTCCTTTCGCTTCATCATCTCCTGCATTCGTGTAACGAATTCGCGTGCGGGGTGATGGCCATAAACCTTCAACATATGGCTCATGGCGATCACCTCGCTGATGGCCGTGATGTTTTTCCCCGAGGAGATCGGGATCGTCGTTTTTGGGATTTCGACCCCGAGAAAGGTTGTCAGCGTTTCATCGATACCGAGTCGCTCGTAGTCTTTAAGTCTATCCCAAAGTTCGAGATGAACCTCGATCTCGATCCTCTTTTGCATCCGAATCGCGCGAACACCGAAGAGCCTCTCGATATCGACTATCCCCACGCCTCGGATCTCTATATGATGGCCGGCTCCGGGCACACTGGTAGCGATTAACACCTCGCCGGCACGTTTTTGGAGCGTTACCACATCGTCCGCGATAAGCCTATGGCCCCTTTCGACCAAATCGAGTGCGCATTCCGATTTGCCGATGCCGGCACGACCCGTATATAATATCCCCACGCCATAAACATCCATCATCGTGGCGTGGATCATAATCTGTGGCGAAAATACCAGATCGAAATAAACCGTTATTTGGCTGAAAAGCTCATCGGTGCTGAGTCCCGAAACAAAAAGCGGAACGCACTTTTTCTCGGATATATGAACCATATAATCATTCGGGGCTATCCCGCGAGAGATTATGATCGCCGGAATCGGGTATTCCGCAAAGTTGGCGAAGATCGATTCCGCCTTCTCACGAGATTGGCTTTCGAGGAAGGACATCTCCGATTTGCCGAGGATCTGTAGCCTTTTTTTTGCAAAATTCTCGCTGTAACCCGCGAAAAGAAACGACGGTCTCTGCAATACAGCCCTCTTAATCGTTCTATCCAAACCAGAAGCTCCGGCCACGAGAGAAAGCTTGAGGCTCTCTTTCTTCGCCTCGAAAAATTTCTTTACCGTAAGATCGGGCATAGAACTAAATAGTATCCTGTATTTCGTTTTCCATATCGCTCGTTATTTTAGCCGCGAGGTTTATCTTCTCCTCATCCGTGAGGCCTCTGTGCTCATTGAAACGAGCGCTGTAACGCTTGAGTTGACGCTGCATCTTATCCACAACACCATCGATGCTCACGTATAGATCGTCCGTTATCGAATGCGCTATAAGTTTTTGGCCGAAAACATCGACGGTAAGTTCCGCGATCATTCGGCGCTTTTGGATATCGAGCACGAGATGTGAATCGATAATCCTATCGAAATACTTTTTTAAAGGAAATACCGTCGATTCAGCATAGACTTTCAGTTCAGGTGTTAGGTCGAAATGCCTTGCTGTGACTTGGAGTTCCATCAGTCTTCTCCTTTTTTTGCGACAAAAACGCCTCTTTCGGCGTCCTGCCATTGTTTAATAAGGCTTTTGTAGGTTTCCCCAGCGCGGAATGAGCTTCTAACGAGCGGCCCAGCGACAACCCTCGCTATTCCGAGGTTGCTGGCTTTCACCGAAAGAAGATCGAATTCCTCAGGGGAAACATAACGCTTTACAGGATAATGAGTTGGACTTGGAGGAAGATACTGGCCGACGGTCAGAATATCGATTCCGGCACCGGCGAGATCGGCGAAGGTCTCTATAACCTGATCGGCAGACTCTCCAAACCCCAACATGATACCACTTTTCGTCACGAAACCATCGTTCGAGGATATCTCAAGAAGATCGAGCGAGCGTCGATAATCTGCACCCGGCCTGACCTCCGGATAAAGCCCGGGAATGGTCTCAACATTGTGATTTAATACATCCGGTCCAGAATCGAGGACGATTCGAAGCGATCTCTCCGAGCCGCCGAAATCGGGGACGAGCAGCTCGATCGATGCCTCCGGCAAAAGATCGCGAATCCATCTAACGGTCTCCGCAAAATGATTCGCACCGCCGTCCGTAAGGTCGTCACGCGTAACCGATGTGATCACGACGTGCGAAAGTTCCATCCCCTTCGCGGCGAGGGCGACGCGCTCCGGCTCGCCGGGATCGACCAGCTCCGGCGTGCCTCCGGCGATATTACAGAAACGACAATTTCGAGTGCAGTTTCTTCCGAGGATCAAGAACGTCGCCGTGCCGTCGGCATAGCAACGATTACGGTTCGGACAGGCCGCCTCGCTGCAAACCGTATTTAAATTAAGCGAAGAGAGCAGCGCGCGAACGTGTTTGCTTTCCGGCGTCGAGTGAATTTTTTGTCTGAACCAATTCGGTTTTGTCTGTTTCATTTACGCTTTTTCTTTCTCATTCGTGCGGTTGGAATTCCCATTTCCTCACGGTATTTGGCCACCGTTCTCCGCGCGATCTGAATTCCGCTGTCATTGAGTATCTCGGTAATCTTCTGATCGGCGAACGGCTTTGCCGTATCTTCCTCATCCATAATGCCTCGAATAATTCGCTTGACCTGATTCGTCGCGATATCCTCGCCATTGTCGGTGGAAAGTCCGCCGCCGAAAAAATGCCGGAGCGGATACGATCCGAACGGCGTCTGGACATATTTATACCGAACAACACGGCTTATCGTGGCGGGGTGAACGCCGACCTCATCGGCGATCTCCTCCATCTTGAGTGGCAGCAGATTCGTCGGTCCCCGTTCAAAAAATGGGAACTGATGATGAAGGATGGCTCGCATCGTTCGGACCATAGTGTCTCTGCGCTGCCCGAGGGCCTTTATCCACCATTGAGCGGAGTTTAATTTTTTCGATAAGAACCTCTTTGTTTCGGTGTCGAGGTTGTCCCGGTGTTTGAGCATCGAGCGGTATGTATTATTGATCCGAAGCTCCGGAATCCCGGAACCGTTGTATCGCACAATCCACCGACCGTTGACTTTTTCCACGATGAGGTCCGGATCGATGCGCCCGCTGACAGACCCTGTGAAATCCGACCCGGGAGAAAAGCTAAGGGCTCCGAGAATGTCCATCGCCGCTTCGACCTCCGGGATCGGAACTCCGAGAATATCCGAGAGCTGTGGTAGATTTTTCGATGTGATCTCGGGAAAATGGTCTTTTACGATCTCCCATGCGAGGGTGTTCTCTTTGCCACGGTCCGCAAGCTGGATGAGAAAGCTCTCGTGAAGGTTGTGTGCGCCGATTCCAGACGGCGAGAAGCTCTGGATTATCGTAACGACATGAGAGACCTCGTCCAGTTCCGGCAGTGGATCGACGATCTCGCTTTTGATCGTCGCATCCAGAAGTTCCTCATCGCAAATCGGGAGAAAACCTCTCGAATCGAGATTGCAGATGATGAACTCGCCGATCTTATAGGTGCGTTCCGATACTACGGTGATTGATAGCTGGTCGATGAGATGATCGTTTAACGTATCCGATTTGCTGACTCCGAAATATGGATCGATATCCTCGGCATCCGGGTCGTTTTCGGGGAGCTGAGTTCCATAAAGATTGATATTGTCCGCGAATTTATCCCAATCGTCGAGTTCTCTGTCGATTTCCTCCTCTCCATCTTTTGGAGGTGGTTCTTCCATAATATCGAGAACTGGATTCTGCTCGAGCTCGGCGCGCAACTCCGTCTCGAGCTCGAGTTTCGGTATCTGAAGCAGTTGAAGGCTCTGGATAAGCTGAGGCGTGAGAACCTGCTTCAGTGAAAGCTTCTGTTCGAGCCTTAAATCCGGCATTTTATCCCCTGAAATTCTCTCCTAAATAGATTTCCCTCGCCTTTGGATCGGCGATCAGTTTTTTCGAGTTCCCTGAAATGAGAACCTTGCCTTCGTAAATTATATATGCCCTATCGACGATACGCAGAACCTCGCCGACATTATGGTCGGTAATGAGTATGCCAAGCCCTTTTTTCACCAATTCCTGAACGACGCTCTGAAGATCGCCGACGACGATAGGATCGATGCCTGCGAACGGCTCGTCCAAAAGCAGAAATTTCGGTTCGGTAACGAGCGCACGGGCGATCTCCACGCGCCGCCGCTCACCGCCGGAAAGCGTGAACGCCTTCTGGTTGCGAAGATGCTCGATCTTCAGATCGTCGAGAAGTTTTTCGAGTCGCTCATCCCGGCCCTTTTTATCGAGCGGAGTGAACTCGAGTATGGCGAGAAGGTTCTGCTCGACGGTGAGCTTCCTGAAGACCGACGGTTCCTGCGAAAGATAGCCGATACCGAGTTTCGCACGCTTGAACATCGGCATTCCCTGAAACTGTGTCTCGTCCATATAGACGCTGCCGCTGTCCTGACGAATAAGGCCCACGATCATGTAAAAGGTCGTGGTTTTACCAGCGCCGTTCGGCCCGAGCAGCCCGACGATCTCGCCCTGCTTTATATCCAGCGAAAGGCCATCGACGACCCGGCGTTTTCCGTAAATTTTAACCAAATTTTCGGCGCGTAAAACATTTTTATGCGAAGCCTTTGCCGTGGTCTCGACCTTTATTTCAGTCCCGGTTTTCAATCCTGTTTCAGCCTTCCGGTAACGTTTTCTGTGATTTTAATATCCGTGAAATCGAGGTCGGAATCCAGCCCCTGCCCGGAAATGAACTCTCCGTTCTTATCGATCCGCACTCCAGATGACGTCATAACCCTTCTTATCTTTGGGAAATAGGCGAGAGAATCCGTCCAGAGCTTGACGCCGTCCTCGGTCGAAAGGAAAACCTCGCCATAAACAGTGATTTGCTGGGTCTGGTTCTCGATCCATCCGGAATCGGCGAATAGTTTCCCCGCGAAATTTCCGTCTTTATCGAAGAAATCGACGTCGATGTTATATCCGAATGTCATTTTTTCGTCGTCGAAAAACAGCAGGCTGTCCGCTTTCAAGCGCCCGGAGGGATTTCCCTCCTCCACAAAATCGATATCGGCATTGAACATAACCCGATCCGCATGGGCGGATTTCGTTGGATCGGAAACCTCTTCCGTGCTGCCGGAGCAACCCACAAATAAAATGACGATCGCCAATATGCATAATCTCATCGATAGACGACCGGCATTGGAATCGAAATTTATATATGGGAAAATAGTCCTCACACTTCAATTATAAGCAACAACTGTGCCGTTTGCAAGAAATTAAAGCGAAACCCTTTATTTATGGACATTAGCCGGTGTTTCAGACTCGCGAAAACGGTCGTGATACCATATCCATTGATCGGGTCTGTAGCGAATCATCGTTTCGATAGCCTCGTTCGATTTTAGAAGTAGTTCGCGGATATCGGCGGCCTTATCGCGGGTTCTTGGAATCTCGATAGGCGGCCAGACCTTCAGCAAAAAACGCTTCTTCCCGGTCCTGAAGATTGCCATCGGCAAAAGAGGGGTGCCGGTTAGCCTCGCAAGCCCCGCTGGCGCGGATATGGTGCGAACGTTCCGGCCAAAAAATGGAGCCGCTATCCCATCGACGCTTTTTGTGTATGTATCGATCAGTGTGCCGATAAGATATCCTTTTTTTATCATCGAGATAACCCGCCTGGGATGTGCGTCAGAAGGGATATTCTCGATTCCCATTTTCTTGCGTTGCTTTACCAGAATCCTATCGATGTTCTTGTCGAATAATCTTCTACCGACCGCCGCGACATCGAAACCCCGACTTCGCCAAATTCCCGCCATTATCTCGAAACACCCTATATGCCCGGTGATAACGACACCGCCGCCGAATCTTTTTTTTACATCCGCTATGTATTCCTCGCCCTCGATTTCCCAAATCGGCGGATCGCTTTCGACAATCGATCTTGCCCGAACCATATCGACCAGATTCATGACCGATTGACGAAAACACTCTTTCGCCAAAGATTTACGCGCAATATCGTCCATCTCCGGGAATGCAATTTTGATATTTTTAAGCGCGATGTCCCGGTCGCGCCTCGACAACCTGAAAACGAGCTTCCCGATAAACGAACCTATCGAGAGCACGAGAGTTCGCGGAGTAATTCTAATGAGAAAAATACATTTGAGGATGATTAAATACCCCACGGCGTGCTTGACCGGGCGGATATATTTTCTATAAAAATGGCCTTTTTTCAACGCTTACCTTCGAGCTTTCTTGCCCATTCGAGAAGGGCGCTATCCGCCGGAAATTGCCCGCTTTTGGCCGAGATAATCATCTCGGCTATCTCCCGCAATGCGCCGTAGCCGCCGGGCGATCTCATAACCCAATCGACCGATCTTCGCAGCGCAAAAGCGGCATCCGCCGGACAGGCCGAAAAACCGCATAGCTCCATCGCCGGAATATCGATGATATCGTCGCCCACGAAACCTATCCTCGCCGGATCGAGATCGTGTTTACCGATAAAATCTTCGAGCGCCGGAACCTTAAAGCCATAACCTTGATAGAGGTCCTCGACGCCGATCTCCGCCGCGCGCCGCGCGACAATCTCCGAACGCTTCCCAGTGATAATCGCTATTCGAACACCGAATCCACCCATCGCAACCGCTCCGAGGCCGTCTTTGACATCGAAACGCTTAAATTGATCGCCGCCGTCCAAATAGAATATCCCACCGGGCGTTAAGACGCCATCGACATCGAGGACGAGAGCATCGAGTTCACGAAGCTGCTTTATTATATTGTATGAACGCATTTCAAAACCTCCTGAAATCTCAAGTCAAAAATTTCTCGGTCTCTCCATCGAAGAGATGGATTTTTTCCGATCTAAAAGCAAGCCCCATCTTCTCCCCCGTTCGCGGATTAAATTCCGGCGGGATGCGTGCCGTCATCTCGACACCAGACCATCTGAACGTTATGAAAATCTCGTTTCCCATCGGCTCGACGACATCGACGACAGCCTCGAATAGTGGCGATTCGGAAACAACGATATCCTCCGGGCGAACGCCTAGGATTACTTCATTCGATTTTGTGTTCGATAAAGCGACGCGCATCTTCCCGGTCGCCGATATCTTTGTTCCATCGATCTCGATGCCGTCTTCGACGATTTCGGCCTTAACAAAATTCATCGACGGCGATCCGATAAAACCTGCCACGAAGACGTTCGCCGGTTTTTGATATAGCCGAAGCGGCTCGTCCACCTGCTGAACGATGCCGTCCTTTATCACAGCGATGCGGTCGCCCATCGTCATCGCCTCGACCTGATCGTGCGTAACATAGATCATCGTCGTCTTCAGCTTGCTATGAAGCTGCGATAGCTCCGCGCGCATCTTTACGCGAAGCTTGGCGTCGAGGTTCGAGAGCGGCTCGTCGAAAAGGAAGACCTTCGGCTTTCGAACGATTGCTCTTCCCAGGGCGACCCTCTGACGCTGCCCGCCGGATAGCGCGCGCGGTTTTCGGTCGAGGTATTCACCGATCCCGAGGATATCCACCGCTTCGGCCACCCGCTCATCGATCTCGACCTTATCCATCTTGCGCATTCGGAGCGGGAACTCGATATTCCGCCGCACCGTCATGTGCGGATAGAGCGCGTAATCCTGAAAAACCATTCCGATATCGCGGTCTGCCGGCGAAAGGTCATCGACGATGCGATCTCCGATCTTGATATGCCCCTTCGTGATTTCTTCGAGGCCGGCGATCATCCTCAACACGGTGGATTTTCCGCACCCGGACGGCCCGACGAGCACCATGAACTCGCCATCGGCGATATCGAGATTCACATCGGTTGCGGCATAGTTTTTTTCATCGTAACTTTTATATACCTTTTCGAGAACGACTCTTGCCATGTTGTATCCTGATTTTTGGATTTATCGAATACAAATTAACGTCATAACCTCCATTCCGCAACAAAAAAGTGGGCAACGGTCCTTCGGACAGCAGACGCGCTCCGGCCACAAGATTTATCCAAGTTGGGTAGATTTAGGCAGGCCTTCGCGGGCACTCCCTTCGTTCGATAAGGCCGACCCGATGACCGATGTTGAAAAATTAAGTTCCGTTCCTGATCGTCGCACAGACGTGCTTCCTTAGGTCGTAGGCGGTGATTTTCGCTTGAATCACCACCCGCCCGCGCCGTCACGATTTTTGCTGTTACTTCGTAAGCAAAAATCCCACCACATCCCTACTCATCACCCGCGCCGGCGCCCCTGCGAATAAAAATGAACGCGATTTGCTAA
>CAYNTG010000003.1:32987-50012 GCA_964400105.1 uncultured bacterium | reverse complement strand
CTGCCGCCGAGAATTGGGTTGTAGCAAAGACTGAAAACCGAATCACATTGCGGTATCCAGCCGGGGGTGTTGGTCGAGAAGATGGGCGGCGTGACGCCGTGGGTGCCGAAGACACTATAGACATGCCCGATCTTGAGCGGGCCGTCGAGCACCCAACCGAAACCGGGGAGACTCGCGCCCACTAACACGGGGACTTGATACTGCACGTTCCATTCCTTGACCTGCGTTATGCCGAGCGAATCGAGGTCGGAGGCGTTGCGGTAGCGGCTATCGACATTCGGGATGGAAATCCAGTTGCGCGAGCCGTAAACCGAGTGCGTATAAAGCGGCTGGTCGAACTCGCATACGCACTGGCTTGGAAAGCAGGTTTCAGTAAAACCATCCGACGCGGATGAACCGGTATCGACCGAGGTGAAAACATAAAACAGGTTCACGAGCGTATCTTCGACGCCCTTGGACGACTCCCAATAATGCGGCCAGAGCGTATCGCTGAAATCGTCGTTGAAGTATCGCGTGTCGGTGATGCCGATTTTATTGTGATTATCGTGTGTTGTGTCCAGGTGAAACATGAAAAATAGCGGCAGTGTATCGCGATAGACATTGTGATAATCGCCGCAGTCCATCCATGCGGCGCGGTCGGCTCTGAGGAAAACGCGCTCGGAACCGGCGGTTGCATCGACGGAATCTATTGTCAATGTATCGGGCGGATCGCCGAAATAACAGCCCCAAGAACAACATTCCCAAATCAATTGTTCGGTATCGGTCGTTAAACCACTTCGCCCGTGAACGGATACACGTATTGTATCGCAAAATTCCGTAGGGCAAAACGGTGGCTGAAATAATAGATAGAAAAAGAGCGAATCCCCCGGTGCAAGAGAGATACCGCAGGGGTCGTAATAGCCTTCGCCGCAGAATCGCGGGCTTGTCCATATAGAATATTCGGGTGATGCGTCTATAGAAAAAAAGGATGGTGGATGTGAATGGTCAAACCTGCCCCAAAAACGAATCGTGTCGCCATATGCTCCGATAGTGTCGATATGCCAATAGTCGCACGATACGGAAAAGCCGAGTTCCACCGAAGTCGTGCCGATGTTTTTTACGAAAAGGGTTTCTGAAAAACCTAATGGGTAGCACCATCCACCACCAAAATAATAATCGGGAAAATACAGCGTATCGGTCGAAAGCTCGATGTCCGTCTGTGCGAGTGCGGGGCAGGCAATTATGGCGAAAAACAAAACGCCGAACAGAAGATGTCTTTTCATGGAATATCTCCAGCGCGTATAGTGATTCTTTATTTAATATAGTCGATATTCCGTGATGTTCAAGGAAATATATTTTATATAGCTTTCAAGGATGCAAACTGAAATAAAAATAAGCGAAACCGAGAGGGCGGCTTGTGTTATCGGCCGCCCTTTTTTAACATAGTTTTTTCCCTTCTATAACAGTATAATATAGCCTCATGACAGGTTCGAGTCCAAATAAAACAGGACCGGGCATCGATCTGACGCAGGGCAGCATTGTAAAAAATCTACTCAGGCTGTCCCTGCCAATCATGCTCGCAAATTTTATCCATACCTTCTATAACCTCATCGATGCATTTTGGTTAGGGAAACTGGGTGAGGGGGCGAAGGCCGCCGTTTCCGTTACCGGAATAGCATTTCCGCTGGTTTTTACGCTCGTTTCATTCGGAGCTGGATTCGGTGTGGCGGCAACCGCCCTTGTAGCACGATTCACCGGCGCGGGACAACCGGATCGAGCACGAAAGACGGTCGGTCAACTTATCCTGATCGTCGTCGTTTTCGTGGCCGTCTTTCTCATCGTCGGCCTTACATTTATGGACCAGATAATGACATTTCTCCATGTTCCTGCTGAGATATTCGATATGGCGGGTCAATATATTCGCATTATCGTTATCGGAATGGCAGCGATGATGGTGTTCATGGGGTATCAATCGGTTGCGCATGGTTTGGGCGACACTATCTCACCGATGATTATATCGATTGTATCGGTCGGTCTCAATGTTGTGCTCGATCCGCTTATGATATTCGGTGTCGGATTTTTCCCACGGATGGAGGTTGCGGGTGCGGCATGGGCA
Source organism: uncultured bacterium (assembly GCA_964400105.1). Classification (GTDB taxonomy): domain Bacteria; phylum UBP14; class UBA6098; order UBA6098; family UBA6098; genus CAYNTG01. The sequence goes on along the minus strand of CAYNTG010000003.1, from coordinate 47,917 downwards.
ACGCTGATATCGAGGGTCGTCGGCGCTGTCGTGGCGATTCTGTTTTTCATGCGGCGCAATCGTGAGATGATTCCTGAGCGCAGTGATTTTGTGCCGGATAAAGTTATGCTAAAAAATATCTTCAAGATCGCGATACCCGCATCGATCGGGCAATCGGTAACCAGCTTCGGTTTCCTGATACTACAGGGATTCGTTAATACGTTCGGCACGACGGTTATTAGCACGTTCGCTATCGGAAATCGAATGACGGGCATCTTCATGATGCCCGCGATGGGTATCAGCAACGCCCTTTCGAGCGTAATCGGACAAAACCTCGGTGCCGATAACATAAAACGTGCGGAAGAAAGCTTAAAAAAAGCATTCATTTTGATTATGGTGATTATGGGGATCGGCAGCGGCTGCATATTTTTGTTCGGTGCGCAGCTGACAAGATTCTTCATCGATTCGCCGGACGTTGTCGCTATCGGTGTGCGGATGTTCCGCGTAACGTCGTTTGCTTCGTTTATCTTCGGCGGCATGTTCGTTTTCATGGGTGTTTTCAACGGCTCCGGCCAGACCGGTGCATCGCTTCGCGTTAATATCGGGCGGCTTTGGCTGTTTAGAATTCCATTCGTTTATATTTTATCGGGTAGGATTCTTGATTTTCCATTTATTCAACATACATTCATTGCACAATTTCTATCCATTCTCGCAAAACCGCTCGCGGCATATCCATACGACGCGCTATGGTGGTCGATGGTGGTCAGCAATTCGCTTGCAACGCTATGGTGCTATTTGATATATCGCAAAGGTAAATGGAAGACGCTGAAGTTCGAGTGAAGATTGATTGACGATGCCAATCGGCATCCGGAAATATCTTTTTTTCGTGGAAATCTTGTCTTTTAAAGTAATTTGGTGAAATCGATAAATGAGGTCTGCCGTCGTCCGGTTCCAACAAAATATGATTGGAATTATTGCCAAAAAACAAAAGGTGGCCGTAAACGGCCACCTTTTTTATCCTATTGGATATTTAGGAATCGACGATATTAATAGCGACGACCGCCGCCACCGCCGCCACCACCACCGCCGCCGTGTTCTCTCGAACCCGTACCACGTGGTTTTGGCCGCGATTCGTTCACACGAAGCGTCCTTCCCTGAAGATCGGAACCATTGATATTCTCGATTGCTTTCTCGGCATCAGCCTGTTCCGGCATTTCGATAAAACCGAAACCCTTTGAACGTCCCGATAGTCTATCGGTGATAACCCGAGCTGAAGCAACTTCTCCATATTCCTTGAACAGTTGCTGAAGATCAGCGTCCGTCGTGTCATATGAAAGGTTCCCTACATAGATGTCCATTCTTCTTCCTCTCTTGTGCCGTGTTTCATTATCGATCAATATTCCACTCACAGCACGCCATGAAAATCGAACAACGCCATTTTTGACGTCAAGTTAAGTATAACAATGATGTTTAACGAATACAAGATATTTTTATTTTATTTATTTAATGTTCATTTTGTTACATTCGTTATATGTATGGAAGTAAAATCGACAATAGATAACCTTTTACTACATGGTAAGTTAAGAAAAGTGTTTTTACCAGAAATGCGATCCAAATTAGTTCAAAAATGTTGTTATAAATCGATGATTTACGGAAAGATTGTTAAAAAAATTTGGAAAATTCGCATTAAAATAAGGAAAAAATGAGCACGACAACGAAAATCGCTCCGGAGGGTTGGATGCGCTCGTATGAGCGGGATAGAATAAGTATTACCAATAATTGGCTCCGTTATCGATATTATCGGTCGATGGAGAATTGCCCGGCCCCCAATCGCGCGTATCCGCTCCAAGATCGTTGTATGGAGCCGAGTTGTGATAAAGCATATTGCCCTCGACGATATTGCCGGAGCATGTGGAAGCGCAGATTTCAATGCCATATTTTTGACAGCTTCCATATATATCATTATCGGAGATTATATTATGGCTGGAATAATAGAGCAATTCGATGCCGTCGTAAAAGTTCCAATTGCGCTGGGAGTTATGGCGGATAATGTTTCCATCGATAGCGTTGTTCGAGGATTGATACAGGTATACACCGAAAGTGCCGTTGGTCGCAAAAATGTTGCCGTTAATTGCGTTATGTTGTGAAGCTACTAACGATACACCGTTCATCGTATTATCGATTGAAACATTCCCCTTAATGGCATTGCTTCCCGACTGATCGAGATATATCCCGCTCGATGTGTTTCCGCTAATCATATTGCCCTCGATTATGTTGCTGTTCGAGAACATCAGATTGATTCCCTCGCCGTCGGAATCGGTTATCCTATTCGAGGATATAATATTGTTGCTAGAGCTTTCGATCATCATCGCATCGTCGTTGCAATTTCCCAACCAACAGCTGCGTATTTCGCTGAATTGCACCATGTAAAAATAGATTCCATTACCGCCACAACCCGTTCCTTCCGTGGTGGATATACGCAAATCGCTCAACGAAACCCCCTCGATATAAGCACTGGGCGATCCCGCTACATTGATTGCATTGTCGATGACCGCAGGATCCGTCATAAGAAACGTCGATGGCCCAGCACCCTCGAGCGAAATATAGCTGTCATTTATATCTATCGCGCCCATGAGGTGGTATTCTCCGGGTTTGATGAATACTCGACCGCCTCCTATCGACGCGAGCGAATCGATCGCCGCTTCGATCTCCACTTGATCGGCGATTCCGTCGCAGACGAAATTGCCGGAACTGTCCGGCAATATCGAGACGGTCAAAGCCGTGCCGTTTCTATCGACAAAAGGGAATTTCGTCAGGTGAACGATGCCGTTCACAACGCTCAGCAGAGAATCCGGCTCCGGGTCGTAATGCGTTCCGTGAAGTTTAATATTTCCGTCGATATAGGCGTCGCCGACGACGTGGAGCTTGAATTCCGGCGAAACCGTTCCAATACCGACATTACCTGAAATATTGGAAAACATATCCTCGCCGGAGATAGACCATCCGTCGCCAACCGATACGGCGACGCTGTCGGCTATTTTCGCGCGGAATGCATAGGGCGAGATTCCAAGCGGGACTCTCGGTGAAAGAGAGTTCCCATCCACGGATATATCAAGCCAATATCGCTCGTCGAACGGTAAATCAAAGGTCGCTATCGAGCCGAGTTCGACATCGAAAAGGCCGAGGACGATAGGCACGGATGGATGAACCTCGCTCCATAATGTGTCACCGTCGGTTTCGGAATCGAAGAGTGAGAATCGCATCGAAAGGGTATCGTTAACCCCTGCACCGGATAGGTCGGTAAGCTTGCCCTGATATGGGATTACGCCGTCGAAACCGGCAGCATAAATGGCGACGAGAACCACGGCAAACAGAAGTCTATGACGATTCGAATATCTCATGTTCATGCGTTTATGTATTTGTATTTGATTTGCAACATAATGTAGAATCGATTTTTTCCAAGCCTCGATGCGCTAAAAGTTTTAAAGCGAACGATTCAGAAAAAGTGGGGCTATGTAAATTCCCGTAGTGGAGCACCTATTGACCGAAGGGAAATCCCACGGACGTGTGCTCCCGTTCGCGGACACCCCACTAAAGTGCACATAGGCCCTCCCCTACGATTTGAAAAGATGATTCCCGTAAGAACGGGTTTCATGCCCGCGCGCCGTTATAACGACTCGAAATACTCGAAAACCCGCGATGCGCTGCCCTCCGCACGGAACGCGGTAATATATTCCTTTGCGGATATATAAGCCTCATCGGCGATCTTCTTCTTATATTTGTTGTCGATAGCATCGAGTTCGGCCTTGAAATGACGCGTGGCTTTTTTGATATCGACGCCGTTCTCGTCCGCCCATGATGTCATTTGCTCGAAAAGATCCGTTGGAAGGTTGACGTGCGCGATGTTCTGCCAATTAGTTCCGACATTGCCCTTGCGGATACCGTAATCGGCGAATTTCCCGATCATCGAAAGCGGAGTTCCGGTGATTCCGTGCTGCGCGATAGCAACGCCGTAGGGACGAATTGCGGAGAATATCTCGCCGGTGCGGTCGAGGTCGATGTGAACCTCCTCGCTGGCCTTGTAATTGCCATGCTTCGAACCGTTGGATATCGCGAGGAGATTCGGGGAATGACCGGCGTCGGTGAGTTCGTCGATGTATGACAGCGCCTCATCGACGGTCGTCAATTTGCCGAGCATGCCTGCGATCTCGCCGACCTCCACCTCGAGACCGAATCCGTACTCGGTGATAGGCCTTGCGATGCGCTTTGTTATATCGGTATTCTCAGGAAGCGGATTGTGAGATGCATCGATAGCGAAACTCGTGTAACCCGCTTTTATTTGAGCCTGAATTAACGCGGCGGAGCTGTCGAACTCCTCGTCGGATGTATCCTTCACGGATGTGTGATCCGCATGGACGAAAAATGGCTTTGAAAGGCCGGTTTCTTTGGCATACTGAAATATCGCAGAAGCGTATTGCGCGGGAGTTTGAGCCGTATAACCGCCGTCGATATTGCCCTCGGTTTTGGCAAGCTCGAAACACATCGCCGAATCGAGTTCCTCCGCTGCGCGCATGATACCGGGGATCACGAACGGGATTCGGCAGTTACATGCCATAACGATCATCCGCTCGTCGATAAGTGCATCGAATACGTGCCGCGAGTTGACAACGGGGATTTTCACGTCGTTGCCGACTACGGCTTTGACATTTTCGGGGATCATATCGAGTAATTTACTGTATCCGCTCATTCTTTCTCCTCCGGTTTTTTTAAAATTCAGACTTATAACAATATATTGCCCATGATTTCAATCGTCAAGCTCATTTGGAAATAGTTCACTTGACGCTATATATCGCGAACGATCCACGAAAGCTCGACCTCGAATTTTTCAAGCGGCTGGATTCTCGAACGCCAATGATGAAGCAGGCTCGTCTCCTGATAAACGCGCTCGAAACCGCTCTCGGAGTTGCTGATCGTCTCCACCGGCCACATCCACAAACCGCCCTTTGAAAACTCGCATCCGATAGCGAAACCGTCGTCCTCTTCGTTGAGATCGTAGTGGTCGATCTTTTCAAACTCGACGATCTCACCCGGTCGGATCTTCTTCTTTTCGTCGGTCGGGAAATGAAAGTGCGTGCCGGGATTGTCGCGGCTCATGAGTGAAAAATGCGTCTCGACCGCGAAATGGACATCGAGCGCATCATTATTTGGATTCTTCACGATATACTTGACATCGATTGCGCTGCCGTCGCGGCGAAGAACGATCACCTTTTCGACATATACCGGCGTCCTATGGTCGCCGCTGAACAAACCGCCGTTACGCCGCAGGACGACCTTCGCCCCGCGCGAAACCTCCTCCGGGCCGAGGATTATATCGTAAGGGGTATTGGAGAAATCGCCGATTTCATGGAAATCGCCGGATCGGAAAGACTCGGCGGTTGTGCCCTCTCCGAGAAAATGATCGACGAGAAACCTCCGATTATACCAATCATAATGCAGTAGCCGACCGAGATTCTCCTCCTTCGACCGAACGATATCGTGTATCGATGCCGTCGCATCGGTGCCATGTTCGCGGTCGGCATCCTTCACTTTATTATGATACCCCTCCGGCCTTCGCGAGAGCGTGTCCGTGATGTTCCGCTCGAATTTTAAAAGATCGATCTCCGCGATCTTGCCGCCGTCCGACGGCTTGATAAATATCTGAAGATCGCCCGCGGCGAGAAAAACCTCGTCGAATCCATCGACATCTAAATCCTCGCGCACTATCTCGATTTCCTTGCGGTTGGCGGCGAGAAGTCGCTCGGCACGCAGGATATTGTCGTAGATACCCCTCCGAAGATGTGGAAGATATAGCCCGCCGAAAACGCCGTGCCAATAAGCGCAGTTGCACTGTGCCCGGTAGAGCGCCATCGCGGCTTCGCTAGATGGTGACTCGCTCTCCAGAACCTTTTGGCTGGCGAAAAGCATCCTTTTGTGCATCCACATCGATTCGGGGTATTTTGTCAAAAAGCCGCGCCAGAAACCGCCCTTGAGAAATGGCCGCCATTCCTCGATTTCACCATTATCGCGCAGGCTCTCGACCTTTTCGGAGAATCTCGCGGAGAGGTCGGCAGGCAATGCCCATTCGCCCATCTCGAAATAGCTCGTAGCCGGAAGATAAACCTGTCCCATCGGCGCATTTTCGTCGATCCATTCATCGAAACGCCGGAGCTTTATTGCCTTGTTGTTGGAAAGTATTCCATCGACGAATTTTTTCATCCACCCCTCGTCCCAAACCCATTTCGATGTCCCCGGCCAAAGGCCGAATTTTTCACCGTCGTCGCCGAAAACCAGCGCGCGCCGACCACTTTCGTCAGCGTAACGAATAAGAAAATCGACGGCTTCATCGGGCTTCGAAAACGGAATCAGATATCGAAGGTCCTGCGATATCGGAAAGATATTCACCGAATGGCCGGAATCTTCCGTAATATAATGACCCAGTAGCTTCTCGCCAACCAGGCCCGTGCACTTAAAATGATAATCGTCGGCGAGCGTATATTCGACTCCGGCATCGAATAGCAGGCCGGGAAGATGCGGCTCCCATATCCTCTCGGTGAGCCAAATCCCGCGAGGGCGAACGCCGAATTTACCATCGAGATAATCGGCCATAGTCTCGATCTGAGCGAGGGCGTCTCTTCGTGGAATGACCGCGAGGATCGGCTCGTAAAAACCGCCTCCCAAAAGCTCCATCTGTTTGCGTTCGACCATCTCCCCAACCAGATCGAATATACCGGGATTGTTTTTCTCCCAATACTCCCATAAAGGCCCGGAAGCGTGAAACGCCAGAGTAAAATCGGGGTTCCCGTGCATGATCTCGAGAAATGGGAGATACGCCGACCCGGTGGCATATTCAAACACTTCGTCAAAATTCCCCACAGGTTGATGAAGATGAACGGCAAACAGGAAGTTGATCTTTCGCAACGGTTCTCCTTAATGTGTTACTTTGTCACTTCGATTAAATACTATACCTAATCGGGTCCTCAAAACCGGCCTCCTCGAACGCCCGGAGACGCATGATGCAGCTTTGACACACGCCACAGGCAACTTCATCGTTCGTATAGCAGCTCCACGTCATTCCGAATGGCACAAGAAGCTCGATGCCGAGCTTTACCACTTCTGCTTTTGTCATGTGTATAATCGGTGTTAATATTTTGCACGCCGATTCCGGGCGACGGCCGATGTTGATCGCATTTTCCGCCGCAAGGATGAATTCCTCCGTTGTATCTGGATATCCGGGGCCGTCCTCCTGCATAACTCCGAGGAATATCGCCTCTGCTCCGACCGTTTCGGCCCATGCTGCAGCGAGCGAGATGAATATACCATTTCGATATGGGACATACGTGTTCGGAATTTTTTCGTTATAATCGTCTGAGTTAGTTGGAATATGCAGCTTTGGATCGGTGAGGCTCGAATGACCGATCCATTTCAAGAATTTGACATTCGCGATCTCCTGTTTCTTGGCCTTAAAAACCTTGCCGATAGCGGTAAAGCAAGACCTCTCTTTGATTTCCGTGAGCTGTCCGTAGTCGAAATGAAGCAAATAAAGCTCGTATCCATCACGCTTGGCAATAGCAGCCGTGACGGTCGAATCGATTCCGCCGGAATGTAGGACTATCGCTCTTTTTTTTCCGCTCATATCTTCCTTAAAATTTTATGTTACGGTAAACCCAATATTTTGTGCAATTGAACGGAAAGCCTCGCCGGTTTGCGACTATCCATTATCCATTTTGCGAGAATTGATGGGGATAATCTGTTGGCGACGGGTGAAAAGACAACCTGTTTTCGACCGAAGATGCCGAGCCTTTCCGCCTCGGAAACCGCCCAGTCGAAATCCGCCCGGTCGGCTATAACGAATTTAATTGCATCGTGCGGACCGAGAAGGTCAATATTGCTTTCGAGAAAGCTCCCGGCGAAACCGCTCGATGGCGTTTTTATATCCACCGATTTGACCGCAGCCTTCGGCAGCGCGCCGATATCGAATGTTCCGTTCGTTTCGACGAGGACAGAAATCCCCGCATTCAAGATAGATTCGACAAGTTGCGGAGTTTTCGGATTCATAAGGGGTTCGCCGCCGGTGATAAGCGCCCACGGCCGCCCGGATTTTTCCACGATATCGACCAACTCCGAGATGGAATACTCCCTCGATACTTTGTCGCGCAGAGGTGTATCGCACCACGCGCAGTCGAGGTTGCATCCGGAAAGCCGGACGAGCGCACATGGAAACCCGGCGCACGGCTCTTCTCCAATAATGGTCTCTACGATTTCGCTGACCGGAAGCAAGTTCAGTCCTCCCGATATTCGACGCTGGAGCGATCCGACTCGAAGACTTCCACCGATTCGAGAGCCAGTCCTTCAGGGAGCTTCGATGCGATCCGGCCGAAGATCGCCTTTGCAATACGCTCCGATGTCGGGTTTCCGCCGGCAAGCCACGGATGCTCGTTCAAAAACCGATGGTCGAGTTCGTCAAGCGCTTCGTTTAATATAGATTTCGCAACGCGGAAATCGCAAGAAAGCCCCAATTCGTCGAGGTCGTTCGCACGGATAGTGGCGGAGACCTTCCAATTATGGCCGTGGAGCCTCGCGCAATCGCCGGGGTATCCCTCGATGCTGTGTGCGGCGGAAAAATCGCCGGTTACCTTTATCATATACATTTTTATCTTCCTTTCTAATACAAAATAGTATTCAAAAACGGTTTTTACAAGGCGATTTATCAAACGCTTTGGATCGCATGTGAAGAATGAATTGAAAATAATTATTAAATCTCTATATTTTAAGAATATATGTAGTATCTAACTGTGCAAAAAAATATGGCAAGAATCGACCGTAAAGAGCAAAAGAAGCACGAGGATATCGACTACATTCGCCAAAAGCGGTTCACGCATTTTCGCGACCGGCTTATTAATGTGCGAATACCCGGTCGCCACTGGACGCTGCTCGAGAAGCAAACATTCTTTGTTTGCGGATATTGCAGCCAACGGATGGCGCTATACAGCCCATTTTCTTTAACCGGTCGGGAAGAGAACCCAAAGCTGTTCTACGGCTGCCATCGCCGTTGCGCACCGAGCAACATCCATCGATACCAGTTTATCGATGGAAAGATTCTCAAATTCATATACAACCGTATCAAGGGCTTTTATACCGATTTCAAGGGGGATCCATCGCTTATTAAACCCCTCGAATCGAATTTTAAAGAGATCGAAAAGATGGACGAGCGGCGTGGATTTCTTTTAGAACTTCTGTCGCACGCCGGTTTTAACAGGGACAATATTTTACGGGAGTTAATCGATATCGAGGAAAAAACCGAAAAGCTACGCGATAGATTATCAGGTATTCACAGCAAACACCCTGAAAAAAGCGAGCTTTTTGCGCCGATATTTTTAACGGAATCTTTCGAGGAAATGCAGAACTACAGTCTGTCATATCGCCGCGAGCTTGTTATGGCGGCGATTAAAAGGATCAGATTTTTCAATGAAACGCTGATTATCCGCGTTACTCCGCTTACAGAAGAGGAAAAAAGACTCGACACGGAGGGACACGGCAAGATTTTCAATATTCATCTCGCATTCGATCCGGATAGATTGAAAATCGATTCCATTATCGAAGGCAAAGACGATTTCGATGAACAGGAACTATCTCAAAGCCAGAGAATAGATCTCGATTTCATTATGAGCGAAAACGAACCGATGGATGAATATGCTGAATATTCTCGAAGCACTTCTCCGGTCGATGTCGAACTTTTGATGACCGAACCGGGATCGTCCGAAGAAAAAGAAGTCCTGAAAAAAAGGAAAAAAACAAAGAATAAAGAATAGAGACTGAAAAAACGATTATAAACCTTTACAAAGTGATGCAATGATAAACTTGTCATTGCCCTATCCACAGACCCCACGGGTGGGCAAGTCTTGGGACGAGTGAAACGAAACTTACCGCAGATTGCGATTTTGCGCACGCTCTTTTTCCATTGCGAACAGATATTTGCAGGTTTATCTTCTGAATTATGAATCCGCTGAACGAAAAGAAACTCGTAGTAATCGATATCGAGACCACCGGCCTCGATTTTGGCCGCGACCGAATTACGGAGATCGCCGCGCTTAACCTCGTCGATGGCGAGATCACGGAAAAATTCGTCACCCTCGTCGATCCCAAAATTCCTATACCATACGCCATCTCGCGGTTCACAGGTATCACCGACGGGATGGTTCGGGGTGCGCCATCGGAAAAAGAGGCCATGACAAAACTCCGCGAGTTCGTCGGCGACAGCGCGATACTTGGCCACAATGTCGATTTCGATATCGGGATGATCGCGGCGCGGTCGCTGGAGGTTGGTGTCCAGGCATGGTCGGGCAAGAGAATCGATACGCTTCCGATATCGCAGGTGCTGTATCCGCGCGCCTTGGGACACTCGCTTGGTGCACTTGCAGCTCTTTTCTCCGTCGCGCTCGAATCGGCGCACCGGGCGGGGGACGATGCTGCGGCAACCGCCGGGGTTGCGAAGAAGCTGTGGCAAAAGCTCCTCAGCCTCGACGACCGAACATCGCGCCTGCTCGAGATGCTCATCTCTTCCAGCGGCAATATCAAGCTCACAACATGGACATCGGCGGCGCGGCCGTTCGCAAAAGCGGCGAAAAAGACCCCTCCGCAAATCGATCCGTCAGGATCCGCAGATTTCCAGAATATCGTCGGAATGCCGTCCGATCCCACACGATGCAATATGACCGAGAGCGACATCGAGGCCTTTCTCGGCCCGGAATCCCCGATGAAAGAGAATCTCGAGGGGTTCGTGGTTCGCGATGTCCAGATCGAGATGGCCAAAGCGGTTCACGATAGCCTTCAATACGATTTATTCCTGATTATCGAGGCTGGAACCGGAACGGGAAAATCGTTTGCATATCTTTTGCCATCGATAGTATTCGCCGCAAATCGAGGGGAAAAGATCGTTGTATCTACCAGAACAAAAAACTTGCAGGAACAACTTTTCTTCAAAGATATCCCAACACTACGAAAAATATTACCTTTTGATTTTCGCGCGATACTTTTGAAAGGAAGGGGCAATTATCTCTGCCTCAACCGCTTCAACCGGCTGCTCGCGGATTTCACATCGATGAGCTACGACGACAGATCGGCTCTGGCACAGCTTCTCGTCTGGTCGAGCGAGACCGAATCGGGGGATGTCGCCGAGGTTAGCTCGTTTTATGTGAAAAGACATCCCGCACTTTGGCTGCGGATTCGTAGCGAGGCGATCTCGTGTCTGGGGCGTCGATGTCCCTTTCGCCAAAAATGCTTTTTAAACCGCGTTCGGTCGGCGGTTACAGAGGCACAGATCGTTGTCGTGAACCACTCTCTGCTCCTCGCGGAGATCGGCGATGCCTCCGTTTTGGGCGAGTATCATCATGCTATTATCGACGAAGCCCACGATATCGAGGGGGTCGCCGCCGATTATTTCGGATCACAGATTACAACGTGGAACCTCACATCCGCTCTCAACGAACTCCATCAAGAACGCTTGACAAATAAGGGTTTGCTCAACAGTTTATTAAAATGCACCGAAAGATTCGCCCAGCCAAATGAAGAGTTTTTGACGCTCTTCGATTCATGCACGTCGCAGGTTGTCCATCTGCGGAACAAGGTGGAATCGGTATTCACGGCTCTGACAAACCAGCTTCAACGACAATACAGCTGGCGCGATGCCCCCTATTCGCTCAAGCAACGATTCTATCCCGGCGAGGAGGTATTCGATTTTTTAAGTAGCGAAATCGAGTCTCTCGCAAAGGAAACGAAACGGTTCGTCGATAGCATCGGTCTCATCCTGAGTTCCATGCCGGAAGACGAAGACGAGACAATGAACACGCTCCAACACGAAATATCGGGGCAAATCTCGATGCTCGTCGAGGTTTCGGAGGCGTTGTCTTTCATGTCCAAGCCAACGAGTCCCGACGCGGTTTACTGGTGGGAATCCCCACCCCGGCAGGATTCCATTGACAGCAAGATCTGCTGGGCGCCGCTGGATATCGCAGAGAGGATGTTCGAGGCGCTTCATTCGCAAAAAAAATCCATAGTCCTGACCAGCGCGACGATGTCCGTCGGCGATAGCTTCGATTTCTTCGAGGAGAGGTTGGGCTTGAGCTTTCTCGAACCAGAGCGTTTAGTCACATTGAGACTCGGCAGTCCATACGATTTCTCCGCCCAGCTTCTCGTGATTTTACCGGATTTCATTCCGGAACCGAACTCGCGAGATTACATCCCGAAACTCTCGGAGATGATAACCAAGATTAGCAAAAAAACGCGTGCCGGTTCGCTGGGGCTATTCACCAGCTATGCCGCACTTCGACAGGTCTATTCGATAGTCGCACCGGAGCTTCAGCAGGAGGGAATCCTGGTCATGGCGCAGGGGATATCCGGCGGGAGAAACCAGCTCACGAGGCAATTTACCTCGGACAAAGAATCCGTGCTTCTCGGCACCCAGTCTTTCTGGCAGGGAGTCGATGTTCGCGGGGATGCGCTGCAGATTCTTTACCTCACAAAGATACCTTTCGCGGTGCCGACCGACCCATATATCGCCGGCCAATGCGAACGGATTCAGCGCGGGGGAGGCGATCCATTTTCGAGCTACACCGTTCCGCAGGCCGTGATAAAATTTAGACAGGGATCCGGAAGATTGATCCGTGGCGAGGAGGATGTCGGTGTTTTGATTATTTGCGACCGAAGAATGGCCACACGCAGCTATGGCCGGGTATTCTTAAATTCCCTTCCGGTGGGAATCGAAAGGGTATATACATACAATGAACTCATGACGAAAATAGATCGTTTCCTCTAAAACGAATTAATTTTTTCAAAAATAAGTTGACAGAATACTTTTCGTCGTTATACTATGCAAGCCAATATTGAATACTTGGCAAAAGTGGAATGTTATAAAATAATAAAACTTTGTTCTGTCGAGTGAGTTTTGTGGTCGATTGGGATAGGAAGGCGTTCACAACGGGGCAAACATGGTGTTTTTTTATAGATTGGCATTTCATTGTCGTGGTGGGTTGGGGATATATGATTATCGCCTTATAGTGGCTATTTAAATAATTTCGTTTGTTTTTTGTTTGAAGGAAAATAAGTGTTTATGTGGTGTGAAACTACCCCCGAACACCGCTCCATGTGAACAGAAAGGGGACGTCGTATGAAGATGAGTAGAGAGCGCAAGATCGCTAGATTCGATGAGAAATACCGACACAAAGGTGGTTTTGTTAAATTCAAGAGCATGGTGGACAATCTCTCCACATTGGAACAGATTGGCGACCATTTTGGTTTCAGCCGACAGAATACCGCCGGTCTTTACCGCAGCTTTTTCGGTGAACCTTATAACAAGGTCCAGTTCAAGCGTAAGGCCAAGAGGGCAAAAGAAGCCAAGCGTCGCAGCACCGATCTCGATGCTCGCCTCGAAGAATATAATAATCTCGGCAAAGAGCGCAGCGCCAAGAAAACATTTTACACAAAGATCGTGAAAGACCGCGCGGAAAAACTCGGTCTTCCGGTGGACCTTTCCGCAAAACGCAACAGCGCCGTCAAGATGACACTCAACGGCAAATCGGTAAATATCTCCGGAACGAACACTGAGACAATTTACCATATACCGCGTAAACGCAGACCCAGCATATATTACCGCTTCGCGATCACCAGCAGGCCGGTCGATTTCTGCATCTTCGTTCTCGACCTCGGCGAGGAAGAGGGCGACGAGCGTTATACATTCTATATCATCCCGTTCGAGGAGATCAAGCATCTCACGCTTATCACCCTCAAGGATAGATACTCCGATTATCGCAGAAAGCGCAACGGCGATCCGCCGAGCAAATATGCCCAATATCGCAACGCCTGGCACCTTCTGAAGGGCGAATAACGCCGGTGCATAGTCGGGTTTCGATAATTAGAGCGGAGGCTTACGATGTTTCGGGCCTCCGCTTTAAAATTAGGGAACTTTTGGAAAAACTCGGTGGCTGGGAATCGTTCGTGAAACCGGGCGACCGGGTTTTGCTAAAACCAAATCTTCTCGCAGCACGCACACCGGATAGAGCGGTTACCACTCACCCTGCGGTGGTCGAGGCGGTCGGCGCCGAACTTCTGGATTTCGGCGCGAAAGTCGCTATCGGTGATTCGCCGGCGGGCGCGCATAAAGGCGTCGAGAGGGTCTTCCGCAATACGGGAATGATCGACGTTGCCGAACGACTCGGAGTCCAATTGGTGAATTTCGAGGCGTCGAGCGCAGATATAATTCACCGTGACGACGGCATCGTTCTGCCTCTCACAAAGGCTCTTCGAGACTTCGACAAAATAATCAGCATAAGTAAGCTAAAGACACACAGCTATACCCACTACACAGGTGCTATTAAGAACCTATTCGGGACGGTTCCCGGTTTTCGCAAGGCGGAATTTCACAAGCAATATCCTCTCGTTCGCGATTTTGCGAAGGTTATCGTGGCGGTCTATGAGGAGGTTCCGGTGGCGCTACATATCATGGACGCGATAGTCGGCATGGAGGGCAACGGACCGGCGAGCGGCGATCTGCGCGATACCAATCTCCTTCTTGCTTCCACCGATGGAGTCGCTCTCGACCGGGTCGCCGAAAGGATAATCGGCATCGTCAAACCGACCGATAGTCAGATTACGGCACTCGCGGCATCTCGCGGTTTGGGCGAAGGCGACATCGATAAGATCGAAATCGCCGGCGGGGAAAAAATCGAGGATTTCATTCTGGAAACCCCGTTTGTGCTGCCGCCAAAAGCGCCGCAGCAGTTTCTCGCGACATTCGTCCCGAGTTGGCTCTTGAGAACACTCGCGAAAATCATCTGGATTCGTCCGAAACCGAACGATGATAGGTGCGTTCGCTGCGGTGTTTGCGCCGATGCTTGCCCCGTCGATGCTATCACGATGCG
>CAYNTG010000003.1:15312-32887 GCA_964400105.1 uncultured bacterium | reverse complement strand
GCGTTCGCTGCGGTGTTTGCGCCGATGCTTGCCCCGTCGATGCTATCACGATGCGTGGCGAGGAAGTTCCGCTGTTCGATTATAAAAAATGCATTACCTGTATGTGTTGCAACGAGATATGCCCACACAAGGCCATCGACTTGGTGAAAAGCCCCATCGCGCGGTTCATCCATTAATATCGATAAAACCAAAACGCATCATCGCTTTTTTTCGTTCTTCTCATGACACGAAGATAATCCTTCGTAACTCATTTGTGAACAATTCATTAGGCCTCCTTTGAGACCCAATTATTGCAATGCAACCAAATAAAGATATGCTATCGCTCCGATCCGCCGGACCATCGCACCAAAATTTTCTGTTTAAAAATCGCTCGCGGCTGTGTATATTGAATCCGTTATAATTTTCAGCACAAAGGAATTATCATGACCGAATCAGGCGAAGGGCGCGAAATTCATATTAAGGAAAACAAGGATTTTATCCGGCAGGCCATAGACGGGCATCTGGCAGGCGACCGGTTCGACCATGTCCATACAAGATTTCCGCCGGAACCGAACGGATATCTCCATATCGGCCATGCGAAAGCGATCTGCATCGATTTCGGCATCGCGGAAGATTACGGCGGCAAATGCAATCTCCGCTTCGACGATACCAATCCGTCTAAGGAGGATCGGGAGTTCGTCGATTCGATTATCGAGGATGTCCATTGGCTCGGTTTCGACTGGGAGGATCGGCTTTATTTCGCGTCGGACTATTTTGAACGGCTCTACGAACTCGCCGAACAGCTTATCGTGCAGGGCAATGCTTACGTTTGCGATCTCACGGCCGGCGAGATTCGCGAATATCGCGGGACGCTCACAAAGCCGGGGGAAAATAGCCCGTATCGAGATCGTTCATCGGAGGAGAATCTCGACCTATTTCGGCGGATGCGCGCCGGTGAATTCCCGGACGGAGCAAAGACACTCCGCGCAAAGATCGATATGGCCTCGCCGAACATGAACATGCGCGATCCCGTCATCTATCGAATCCTGCACGCGGCGCATCACCGGCAGGGTGATAAGTGGTGCATCTATCCAATGTATGATTGGGCACACGGGCTGGAAGATTCTATCGAGGGGATCACACACTCGCTTTGCTCGCTCGAGTTCGAGGATCACCGCCCGCTCTACAACTGGTATCTCGATAGTCTGGGTGTATATCACCCGCAACAGATCGAGTTCGCGCGGCTGAATATCACGTTCACGGTGCTTAGTAAGCGATTATTATCGAGATTGGTCGAGGATAAGCTGGTCGGCGGATGGAACGATCCTCGAATGCCGACGCTTTCCGGCCTTCGAAGACGAGGTTACACGCCCTCCTCGATCCTCACGTTCTGCGACCGTATCGGTGTCGCGAAAGCGGATAGCGTCGTCGATGTCGCCCTTCTCGAGCACTGCATTCGCGCCGAGCTTAACGCGACCGCGCCGAGATATATGGCTGTTCTGCATCCCCTAAAGGTCGTGATAGATAACTATCCAGAGGGCAAGGTCGAGTGGCTCGAGGCGATCAACAATCCGGAGGACGAATCCGCCGGCACTCGGAAAATCCCATTCACGCGCGAGATTTTCATCGAACGCACTGACTTCATGGAGGATCCGCCCAAAAAATTCTTCCGACTTTCGCCGGGCAGAGAGGTTCGGCTCAAACATGCCTATTATATCACCTGCACCGATGTCGTGAAGGACGATTCTGGCGAGGTCGTGGAGCTGCACTGCACATACGACCCGGAATCGCGCGGCGGCGGCACTCCGGATGGTCGCCGCATTAAGGGCACGCTTCATTTCGTGAGCGCGGAGCACGCCGCTCCGGCGCAGGTCCGCCTTTACGGTCGATTGTTCACGCAGGACAATATGGGCGATCTCGAAGAGGGGAAGGAAATCGTCGATTATCTCGATCCTGACTCGATCGAGGTGCTCGATAACTGCCTCGTGGAACCGGGGCTTGCGGAGCTCGAACCGATGGCGAGGGTCCAGTTCCTTCGTCACGGTTATTTTTGCATGGATCGTGATTCGCGCAAAGATAGGCCGGTGTTCAATCTAACGGTTTCGTTGAGGGACACATGGGCCAAGATTCAGAAGAAGTCGAGATAATTCGTTTCGATTAAAATGAAATTCGGTGTGGTATTTCACACCGATATTACTTATTATTGTAATGGGTGAATGAAATGATGACTTCTCGAATAATCGCTTCGATACTGTTTCTATTTTGCATATCTCTCTTTGCCGTGGACGAGACGACAGACGTGATTTACGACTATTTCCAGGTCGGACAGATCCCCGCAATGATCGATACAGGGGCGGTCTGTTACCCCGATTCCGCTTTTAAAGAACGTTGTGAGGGAGCTGTTTTAGTGGATGTCGTTATCGATGTGGACGGTAAAGTTATCGACGCCGTGGTTGCCGAAGCAGAGCCAAAGGGTGTATTCGATGCCATTGCCCTCGATGCCGCTCAAAATAGCCGTTTCGAACCTATCGAGTTCGAGGGTGAACCTATCAAGGTTCGATATAGAATCCCATATCTCTTTGACCGCAGCCAGTATAACCTCAAGCGCTGCAGCAAAGTTAAAAAGAAATAACCTCGATTTCAGGCTTTCTCAAATCCCGGCTTCCGTCGGGTTTTTTTAAAAGGCGATGGAAAGCTACGATAGTTGCCGCGCCGGGTTTATAATAACGGGAGTGTCCACTGACCAAAGGGCCATACGGCTCGTAGAGAAAGTCCCATGTGAGACCCTTCCCATAGAAATCGAAAACGGAATTGCCGCGCGTCGCCGACGCCATCCAAAAAAAGCGTCCATAGGTTTATGGTTACCATGTTCCTTTACCAGACAATTTTGATCTCGATATCCTTTGACTGTTAAGCAAATGATTAGTATAATAACAGGATTGTTTTGTTGAACTTCACAAAATCGAGAGGATTTTTTTGGTAAAGGCAAATCGAAAATTATCTCGATATGTTTCTGTCGTGGAGCATAGAAATAATGGCGTATCGGAAAACCATTTAACCAGGATTTTATGGTATTTGGATAAGTGATGAACGTCGATAAGAATAGAGGTAGATCGACTTTTTTATCTTGGCTGAGGATAATTGGTATCCTTTTCGCGATCCTTGTTATATTCGGTTTTCTAAATCTGTTTCTGGAATGCAGTGTTAAGAATCATGTTTTCGCAAAGAGCTATATAAAAGAGTTCGAAAAAGCCTCGATAAAAATCCTACAGAACGAAGCTTTACTGGAGACTGCCGATCTGTCCGCACCCTCCGACTCGATCGATCTGCCGTCGATTTTGGGTAGAGACTATAAATCCGTCGGGCTTTTCGAGTGGCGTGGGCATTGGGAACCGATAATCCTCACATCGCCCGTTCTTGCCGATATTAGCCTGAACCCCGGCGATTTCAAGCATGATTTTTATAGGTCCTACAATACACTGTTTTGGAAAAATAATCAAAATACCGCTTTATCGAAAACCCCATTCTTATATTCTGCGGCATGGAGGCAGGGGAGGCTTTTTCTGCTCGGTGTCGAGCTCGAACACGATCTTCTACATGCAAGGTTTCTCGATTTCAGACGAGCCGCGCTCGATTCGATTTTTTATATAATTCCAGTAAGCCTATTTTTTGCAGTAATATGCGCAATTTTGTTGAATCTAATGGCACAGCTATATTCGAATAGAATCCTCGGTAAGATTAGGGAGGGACGTGTGGATATGCCAAATCCATTATTCCCGGGACTCGATAGAATGGCCTATCATACGGCCGAGAACGCACATGAAGCTGATAGACAGAGGCACCAGAAGCGCACGGCTATTATGGAGAAGCGCAACGAATTCGAGAATGAACGACGCGACTTCGCTTTGGTCAGAAGTATAACGGAATCGACCGCGCTGGCACCAGACCTTAAGTCGGCGGCGGCAACAGCGCTCGAACCTATCGTGCGCAGGTTTGGAGTGCGCTGTGGCGGGATTTACTCGTTCGATTCGACCGGATTGCTCTATCTTGTTGGGGAATACAATCTTCCGGCGGATATCGCCTATGTATTGGGAAAAGATGAAAATGCGACACCTATCATCGTGAGATCGTCGAAGCAACCAAGCTCATTTGCGATCCTTCCAATTCAGTCTATACCGGGTTTCGACGAATCGCCCCTAAAATCCCTTCGAGAAGAAGGGGTGACTCATTGTATCCTTATTCCGCTCAAATATCGTGACAGGTTGTGGGGGATAATGCATCTTTATTGTGCGGGACGCCAGAGGATCAAGGATAAGGAGAGGACAATAGCCATCGCGGTAGCTAACGGAGTGACCGCTATCCTGGAGAACAAGAGGCTCCTCGGCGACCTCGACATAAGAATGAAGGAGAATATTAATTATTATGAACTGAGCAAGATGCTCATTTCAACCTCGGATTTCGATATACTTCTCGAAAATATCCTCTGGATCGTGCGCGAATCGATCGGAGCGGATCATTGCAGCATCATGCTTGTGGACGGAGAGGGGGAATCGCTTTCCGTGAAAGCCTCGTGGGGATACCC
Organism: uncultured bacterium; assembly: GCA_964400105.1. GTDB lineage: Bacteria > UBP14 > UBA6098 > UBA6098 > UBA6098 > CAYNTG01. The sequence continues at coordinate 28,326 of CAYNTG010000003.1, read as the reverse complement.
GAAGGAGCATCAAAACCCACGATTGAAATTTGGAGAGGGTATCGTAGGTTGGGTGGCGGAAAACGGTCAGGCGGTTGTAGTCCACGATGTCAATTCCGACGAGCGTTATCTTCTCAATATCGACAGCGTGAAATCGGAGCTTGTGGTGCCGTTGATATCCCATGGCTCGATCATCGGGGTGATAGATTGCGAATCGGACACTGAATACTCGTTCGACGAGTCGGATATCCGCCTTTTGACACATTTGGCGGAACCGGTTAGTTTGGCTATCGAGCGGACGATCGTTCAGGCTGATCTTGCAAAAAATTCCATTCTCGATCCGGTAACCCAGCTTTACAACAGATCGTATTTCGACGATTATATATCGAAATACGGCGAGGAATTGTTACTCCATCATAAAAGGGTGTCCGTGGCCGTGATCGGGATAACAAATTTTCACGAAGTCCTTAAATCCTACGGCCGTGACGCGGCCAATATTATATCAAACCAGACCGCAGATATACTTCGAGAGCTTTTCCCGGAGTCCATTAAGTCTCGCTATTCGGATTCGGAATTCTTTGTCTTGTTGCCCGGAATCGGCGAGGAAGCCATGGAAAGGCTTCTCGACAAACTTCGCGAATACAGAATTCGGTGGTCGCGCGAGCACGCCGACGCACTGCCGCTCTCTTTCACCGCCGGATATGAAACAGCCAACCGCTTCGACGAACTTCGGAGCCTGATTTCGCGTGCGGACGGACAAATATCCAATGATCGGAAGAAAAAAAATCGGGATGAAACCGAAGATGAATAGCGTCGAAACAGGAAACCGTGAAACGACCAAAGGGCGTATAAAATCGAGAATCTCCATCGTTTTTGTTGTTCAACTCCTTCTGGTAGTTTCGTGTGCTCATATGCAGGTCGAAAGCCCGGCAGCGGGTTTTCTTCGCGAGGGAACGAGCCTCTTTAACGCCGGGAAAATCGACGAGTCAACCGTTTTTTTCCGCAAGGCATACGCCGCAGATCCACTTTTCGCACAGGCATATACGATGTTGGGAATGGTCTATCTCGAAAAGGGCGATACATATCGTGCCGAGATGTTCTTCCGCAAATCGCTTGCTATCGATAAATCGAACACCGAGATACTCGGCTGGATAGGAGATATCTATTGGAGCAAGGGCGATTCCGCCGGGGCTATCGAGTATTATGAAAAATGCCCAAAGGACGACCCGCATTATGCCGTGCTGCATTTCCGTTTGGGGATGAAGGCATTCGAGAATGGCCGTGCGCCTGCCGCGATGGTCGAGTTCAAAAGAGCGCTCACGAATCCGGACTATTGGGGTGGATATTACGGCATGGGACTTTTGGCGTTCGCCGATGACAAACCACCCGAAGCGCTCGAATTTTTCCATCGAGCGGATATGGTTGGTGCAGACATCGATGTTAAATATTGGATAGCGAAATCATACCGTGCTTTAGACCGCGAGGCCGAGGCATATCTTTATTTCAAGCAATTTGCGAGTAATAGTCGATTGGAAAACGGACTTCTTTCGGAGGCCGAGGGCTATGCGGATGAATTGGCTCCTTCGATTACCGGCCCCGAAGCGCACCTGGACAGCACATTGGTAATTCCTTTCAAGGTCGAAAGCGACGATGAACTCGATGTCGGCATCTTCGATCTCGAAGGAAGACTGGTGAAGACCCTTTTTGCGGGATGGATTATAAGGGGCGATTACAGCCTGACATGGCATGGGGACAACGCGGAGGGCAATCCGGTCGAGGATGGTATTTATATCGGTTGTGTCGAGCAAAAATTCGACATCGAGCTTGTGCCGATGTTATTAGAAAAATAAAAGATGGAATGTCGATCTATAAAGGGTTTAATCTGGAGCGCTACCGCGCTCCTTTTTTGCATTTTCACAGCGACCTCATCGATAAGGCCGTATTACTGGGCACTCCAGCCCATCGATGAAACCGCTTTCGATGAGTCCAGCGATTTACCATTCGATGAACGAAAAGCTGCGGTTATCACGCGCCTCGAGGCTTATTCCGCGAGCGCTCAATCCGAACCGCTGCGGCTTTTAAACCGGCTAGCCGAAGATGGTTCCGTCGAAAATATCCGTCCGCTGTGGATCTGCAATATTATCCGCTTCGATGCCGATGAGCATGTTATCGCACAGATCGATAAAACTGGAATGGATGGATACATAAGAGCGAGTATTCCAAAAGAGGCGCTTCTTTTCGATCCGCGCGAGAGGCCGTCGGTGGAGATTCCCGGCGACAGTATTTCGTGGAGTGTCGAGCGCATCGGAGCGCCCTCGATATGGCTGGATTACGGACTCGACGGCTCGGGCGTTTTGGTGGCGCTCCTCGACAGCGGCGTGGATTTCGGCAACATCAATCTCGATGGCGCATTATGGCGGAATCCTGGCGGTGAGATTCCATTCAACGGAATAGACGACGACGGCAACGGATATATCGACGACTGGCGTGGATACGATTGGCCGGAGGACGACCCCTGGCCACACGATGAACATGGGCATGGAACGCACGTCGCCGGGACAATCGCGGGAAGGGGGATCATGGGCATGGCGACCGGTGTCGCGCCGGGATGCGAGGTTCTGCCGCTCAAGGTGCTAAACGACTCCGGGATGGGCGAGGAAGCGGATGTCTGGGAGGCGATCCAGTATGCAATCGAGGCCGGTGCGCGTGTGATGAATCTATCTATCGGCTGGCGATACGGGCCGGATACCGATAGGGCAACATGGCGCGCGGCGGTCGATGCGGCATGTGCGGCGGGGGTTGTGATGTCGATAGCTGGCGGGAACGAAGGCGGAACATACGGAGCTCCCGATAACCTTCGCACGCCGGGGGATGTTCCCCGTGCGCTGACAGTCGGAGCTTCGACGATAACGAACGAACTCGCGAGCTTCAGTTCGGTCGGCCCTGTATCGTGGAGTGCCGTCGATGGCTACGGCGATTATCCATATCCCCCCGGCCTTATAAAGCCGGATATCGTTGCACCGGGGGACTCGGTGCCAAGCTCGACGCTCGGAGGGGGATTGGCATATTGGGACGGCACGAGCATGGCATGTCCGCATGTTTCGGGGGCGGCGGCGCTACTCGTCCAATTCGCGCCCGATATAACACACGACTCCGTTAAGACAATTCTCGAAAGCTCCGCTATCGACCTCGGCCCGGTCGGCAAGGACAGCCTTTTCGGTTCAGGTCTTCTCGATCTCAATGCGGTTTTCGGTCTTTTCGATGAAATCGGATATATCGCCGGAAGAACCGAACCGGACGCCGTGATTTCCTGCGAACCCTCCGGCGCAAACGTCCTGTCCGACTCGACAGGGAATTATCTGATCTCCATTCCGGCGGGGAGTTACTCAATCGAGGCCGACAAGTTCGGATTCGATCCAAATTCGGCGCTCGTAATCGTTGCTGCGGGCGATACAACATTCATCGATCTGCCACTTTCGCCCGGTGTTCCGATTTCGATGAAATTCACGGTGCGAGATTTCGCAACCGGCGACCAGATCGACAGCGCGTGGATCGTTTTCGAAGACTGGCCTTCGGAAACCTTGTTCACAGACATGTTCGGGATGCTCACGACGATCGTTGCCGAGTCCGATCCGACGGTCGTTCGAGCGACGAAACCGGGATTCATCTCCGATCTCGATAGCATAAATGTCGTTTACCCCGACACAAACCTGCACCGACTTTATCTTCATAAAGCCATGGATTTCGAGGTGGATTCGATGCTCTCGCATTGGGGGACGAGCGAATCCGGCGACGACGATTGGGAGTGGGGAGAGCCTTCGGACGGCCCGACGGCGCGCAGCGGGCGGAAGCTTTGGGCGACGCGCCTCGACACGAGCTACTCGAACTCGACCGATAGCTGGCTTCGGCTCGGCGAAATCGACCTTACCGGCGAGGCGGAGTCTCCGATAGCGGTCGTGCATCATTGGTTCGAGCTGGAAGCGACATCCAGCGGGTGTTGGGATGGAGGCAACATGAAGGCCTCCATCGATGGCTCGGTATGGGAAATCGTCGAACCGGAGGACGGATACCCGATATCTCTCGACGATTTCAACGAGTTCACCGGCGGCGAACCGGGTTTTTCCGGGGAGTTCGGCGGCATGTTTTGGCGTGAGGTGCGTTTTCCGCTCGATGAATTTATCGGCGACACGGTCGAGATTGCACTTCACATTGGCTCGGATAACAACACGGTGTTTCGCGGATGGTTCATCGACGATGTTGCGCTTCTTCCCGCGACATTTCGTGCGCCGATTTTTCGGTGGGCGAACGCTGTTTTCGATGAGGGAGTCGTTGCGGTATCCGGGACGCTTTACGAGGTTTCCGCTCCGGTCGATTCGATAATCGCGCGCTTTTTCGGCGCTGCCGACGGTTGTATCGATCTCGATTTTGACGATGGGTATTTCCACGGCGAAATCCCCGGACCATATATCGACGACACATTGTTTATCTGGTTATCGGCGAAGGACATAGCGGGACGACGCGCATTATTTCCGGAGGGAGCACCGGATTCGGTTCTATCGGTCTTTGTCGAGATTGCGCCGGTCGATAGTTTGCCGCCGACCATCCGGCGATGGGCGTATTGGCCGTCGCGATTGGCGGGTATCGATTCGGCGAGATTTCGCTTCATCGTCAATGATGAATCGCCATTCTCGGCTGAGATGTATTTTTCTCATGGGCCGGTCGAGGATACACTCGCGCCGCCGAGCATTTCGAGCGATACCCTCGCGTTCGCATCGCCGATAATATCGTTCGATGATGTCGATTGGCGGATTCGAGTCGTCGATACATTCGGCAACGTCGCTGTCGATTCCGGGACAATAGATTTTTCAACATCGATTACGCTGGATTTCGCTTCATCTCCCGGACCGGTCGAGCCGCTCGATAGCAGCGGCTGGCGATGGGCGCTCGATACCGGATGGGTCTTTGCCGGAATCGGTTCGACACTCGCGCAGCTTCCGATCCCATTATGGGAATGTCCCGGCACGACTGTTATCGAGATCGACGGGCGATACGATTTTTCCGGCGATGCGGCCGGTGTGCTTCTGCTCGACGGCGAGACAGCGGATTCGATAGCCGCTTTTCCGGATACCGTTTCGCCGGGGAATCCTTTTTTTCCCGGTTTATCGGGGATAACGGGTTCCGGAAGCGCCGCCACGGCGATAATCGCGCCGTCGATTTCGCCGACAGTTTTCACCCTAACACCGACCGCCGCCATCTCCGCCGATTCTGCTTACTGGCGCATCTCGTCGATTTCATTCACACCGTCGATGTCCGTTCGCGAAAAACACATTCCACTTGCACCTTCGTTATCGGTCGAACCCAATCCGTTCAATGGTTCGTGTCTTATATCCGTCGCAAACCCGGCATCCAGAATCTCCGCCCTTCAGATATTCGACATCTCTGGAAGATTGGTTTGGAAAAGCGATGTCGAACCGGGCCAATCGACGATTGCATGGAACGGCAATGGATTTCGCGGAGAAATGCTTCCGTCGGGGATTTATCTGATTCGCATCGAACACTTCGCCGAGGTTTTTAAAGCGATCTACCTTCGTTGAAGTCGATCGAATTTTACATTTCAATGACATGCCATGTTAAACCCATAGATTTAAAAAACGCATGATTGTCCGTATAGATACATTGCGACAGCATCTACCTCCGGTTGACAATTCATCGCCCCGTAATCCTTGCTTTCGCAAAAAAGCAGGCGTATAATACAATAGATAATCATATAAATATTCCGAGGTTTATCATGGAAGATATTATGAAAAAGGCGATCCTGGTTTTACTGGTCGTTTCCATTGCGTTCGGGCAGTATATATTGACGGCGCCCGGCGGCATCGTTATCGAACTCGACACGCTCGACGGTTTCTTCGGAATCGGCGACACCGTGGGAGCCAGCGGAAGAAAGCTGATGTTCGATTTCGGGCACGCATGGAGCCGCAAGGCAAGCCATTTTATCGTCATGATCGACAGCTCGCTCTACTCGAACGACGAAGCATTTACTTTTATATGCGGCGGGACTTTGATAAGGCCGTATCGCGGCCCGATAACCACCTTTTACGATGGATTTGCCACCCAGTGGAACATCCCGATTGGCACGTCCGGCGGCACGATAGCCCTTACGCAACGCCTTAAAGCTGTTACGGTTGACGATATGCCGTCGGTCGAGATTTCATATATGTTTCTCAATCTCGACGATTCGCCACATCTGGTTGCATTCCTGCAGAATATCGACGTTTTGGTCGGGTCGAACGATGCCGCACCGATGGCGATGGGCGGTGTTTATACGGCTAACGGAAATATACTTTCGGGCGATGCCGTGCCGTATTTCTGGCAGGCCTTCGAGATCGGACCGGGTGCGGGAACCGACCAGGTCGTCGCGAGGGGGCTGTTAAGGGGACTCGCGGTCAAACCCTCGGTTTTCGCCTTTGGACATCAATCATCTTTATACTTGTCATGCTGGGATCCCGATATCACTGTTATCGACCGTCCATACTACGATTCGGGCGTGACGATGTTATGGGAAGAGCGGCAGATAAGCCCAAACAAATCCGAAGAGATAAGCACGATCTATGGTTTCGGCGAAGCGCCGGAGGCGGGCACGGATTATATCGTAATGCCTTTGATACCAAACAGCGTCGGTTCGGCGTGCGACAGCTGGGCACAAAATCCGTTCGAGGTCGCAATCCTGATACATAATATATCGCTTTCTCCGGGAATAGATTCACTGAAGGTGTGCATCTCGCTCGACGATGGGTTCGATCTGGCGATCGATCCGTGGCACCTCCTCGACGACACGTGCATGGTCTTCGATGAATCTCTATCGCCGGATTCGACCTTCATGGTCAACTGGCTCATCGAGGCAGATTCGACGTATTTTACATTCGGGCCGACTCACGCAAATATCATTGCCCGTGTAACATCGTCAACGGCAGGTTTCGAGGATTTCGAGGAAACGACATCGGTAATTATCCCCGATCCGAGAGGTGTTTCGCCCTATGTCGAGGCCATCGATCCACCGGATCACGCCATTTCGTGTTCGGCTATCGATCTTAATCTGAAATACCTGATCGAAGACGACGGCGGGATCGATCCGGCAAGTCTGATTTTCCAGATTGGGCCTTACCTAAAATATATAAACGACTCGATGATTTCATTTGATAATGACACGGCGACGCTTCGGATACCATTCTTTTTTATCTATCACGGCAATAGGATTCATTACGGCGTCGTCGCCGTTTCGGATTCCGATGGATGTATCCCGGATTCGATCCCAATGGTGAATTCATTCTGGGTCGATTATCTTCCGCCGGAGATCGGTTCGCCCTATCCACCGGATGGTTCGCTTATCGACGATTCGCTGGCCGGGATATTTCTTCCGATCCACGATTGGCCGGCAGGGGTTGATACATCGAGCATTCTGTTCCGCGTGGGGATCGACGGCGTAAGAACGGTCTATGGCGTTTCGTCACCGGAGCTGTCGTTTATCGATACGTTATTGTTATTTACGCCGGCATCGCCCTGGCCGGACTCGGCGGAGATCGAGGTTTGTCTTCTTCGAGTATCCGATCGCACGGATCCGGATTTCTGTCCGGTCAACGTCGCGGATACATTCTGCTTTATCTTCGAGACGAATTACACGGCGATTTCCGAGGGCGATAAGCCGCTGGTGTTCGATCTTTCGATCTATCCAAACCCATTCAACGCAATGGTCTCTATCGATGCGACCCTCGCTAAGGAGCTTCGAATATTCGATATAACCGGACATCGAGTATGCGATCTGTCGTCGCGTCTCAATCCATCCGGAGCTTCGGTTATCGTCTGGAACGGTGTTTCGGACGCCGAATCGGCTTTACCGTCGGGCGTGTATTTCGTCCGGTCTAAACGGGATTCTCGAACGATCACGCGAAGGATAGTCCTCATTCGATAGATACGCCGTAAATAAACCCTCTGTCGCTCCGCGACATCTCCGGCACCGGACCTTCCGGCCTTGTTAAGGGAGACATTTCCTCTCCCCCCTTAAAACGGCGAATCCGAGAGGTTGTTAAATGCCATTTGTTTTAGGGTTGTAGGGGTCAAGCGTGTTGAATGGAATGAAATCCGTATGGCTTAACCCGTCCCATTATCGGCGGGCGACCGGTCGCCACAACGGCATTGGTAGGACAGACATTCTTGTCTGTCCACGAACCCTACGGAAATTTCCGCGATTTATTTCAGGAAAACGACCCGCTTCGGTCGGCAATGCCGACGGATGACTTGCTCAACCGCCTTCGGCGGATTCGCTTCGGTTGACTACGATTCATCTCAAATACACCACTCTTTTCGTCGACGTCTCCCCTCCGAACCACGCGCGAACGAGATATATTCCGCTACCGAGGGATTTTTCTGGCGTCCACGCTACCGGCGTCGGCACAACCTGCGGGATACCACAGGTTGTAACGGGCAGGTCGGCCACCATATGTCCGCTTATATCGAAAATTTCTATTCCGACCTGCCCGGTGCGACCATTGGTCGCGCCGACGCCGCCGGAGAATGAAATCGTCACGGCCGAATTGAACGGGTTCGGTGAAATATCGAGTCCGAAACTGCGGGGAATATCGGTTTCTCCGATACCCAATCCACCGATCGGCCCCTCCCGCTCGGTTCCGGGGATTACTGTTCCGCCGCTTGTCAGGTAAAATGTATATATAGCGTCTTCACAGGGGCCATCGATGACGATATGAAAGGTGCCGGTTCCGCCGGCAACAATTTCGGAGCTGGCATCGGCATCCATCTCCGCAAAACTGTTGGGCAACGCATAGCGAAGCGTCCATCCAGGAGGACCTTCCGCAGAGATAATCTGACAAGGCATCGAAACGCTAAAATGGAAATCCGTGATCGGATTCGGCGGTTCGCCGTCGTGGGTAACCCTGATCTCGATGTCCGTTGGCGGCCCGCCGGGGTGTCGGATTATATCGACGCCTATCCCATACACACCGGTGATCAGCAAAAGCAAGGACAGCATTAAAAAAGAAATTTTGCTCATATGGTTCCTCCTTTACGAAATACTAACTAATTATATTAATAATAGTTTCTTATCTTTAAAAATACAACTAATTTATAAATCTTTGTATTCAGTTTGGCAAGAAAAACTAAAAATATAGGCGAAATGCAATGGGCACAGAGCGATTAGTGAAATCGCATCGTCCTTGCCGGATCGGTGCGGGCGGCTCGAAGCGCCGGGAAGATGCTTACGAGGAGCGATGAAAAGAAGACAAGAAGCGTCGGAACAACGATGCTTTTCAGGTTAATCTCGCTACGCATCGTATCCATAGCGACACCGCCGATATCGAAAGTGGAGGAAAGAGCGATTCCATTTACCGAAAGGTAAAAATTTACGCCGAGAGCGATAATCTGGCCGATAGCGATCCCGATTATCGCCATAAATGCAACCTCGATAACTATCATAGAAAATATTGCCGACGGCGATGTTCCGAGAGCTTTAAGGACGCCGAACTCGCGCGTGCGTTCCAAAACCGCCATGAGCACGGTGTTCAAAACTCCTATCGCAACGATAATCATTATCGTGAAATAAAGAATATCGCCTCCCTGTTTGTCGGCCTTCATCGAATTGTAAAAAACCTCGTTGACCTTTTTCCACGGTATAACCTCGAGCGACAAATCGGCGAGTTGCAAATCGATACGCTCGACGACCTTATCGACCCGCTTGATATTCTCTACCATGATGACGATCTCGTGGACGCGGCCTTCAAGCACAAAAAGCTCCATCGCATCGGCGAGATGCATATAGACACCCGATCGGTCGGACATCTCGTCGCCGGTTTCGGCGATGCCGACGATTCGATATAGATCGTTTGCGAACGAGCCGTCGGCGGCCTGCGAGACCACGACAAGCTCATCGTCGATCCCGGCACCGAGAGTCTTTGCAAGCCCTTTTCCGACAACGATTTCGTGTGCGGCATTTTCAGCTATACATCGCCCGTTTTTCACCTTTCGCTCGAACATCGTCGCGCGATTTTCGAGCTGTGGATCGATTCCGATAACCTGAATCGCGGTGCTCTTTTCACCCACCGAACCGAGACCGAACGCGAGGACCCTCGGTGTCCACAATTCCACGCCTTCGACCGACGAGATAGCCTCGCCGACAGCGCGGTAGTCCTCGATATTTTTGTAGAGCGACGGCCGGTCGAGATAATCCTCCGCGTGAACCTGAATGTGGCCGAGATAAGCCCGCGTGAAAACCTCGATGACGAGGTTATAAGAACCGTCGGCCCAGCCGATGGATACTGCGGAAAGGACGAATCCGACGACCATCGCGGCTATGGTGAAAAAGGTTCGCCTTTTTTGGCGGAAGATATTTCTGAATGCCAGCTTCGTTATCATTTTTTGTTTTTATCGCTTTTTACGCAGATTTCTCAGTGTAAATACTTCATCGTCGAGAACGATGTCGAATTTTGCCTCGGAGTATCTCATCACCGTTTTATTGCCCTCTTTATTCAAAGGAATCAACTCCATAACGGTGGGTATTTCACGGCCGCCGAGCATCGTAATCTCCTTAAAATCGATGATTCTCATAAGCTCGCCTTTTTCATCGAAAAACCTTTCATCGACCGGAAGATAGTCGCTTTCGCGGACGGAAATAACGATTCGACCCCATACCGAGGCGGTCTCCTCCTTCGGGATCAATTCCACATAAATCAGGTCCTCGCGGGCTTCTTCGGGATCAATTATTTTGTAACGATAATCTTCTTTCAACGACGATTCTTTGACGAGATCGTCGTTTGTGAAATCGGACCCCATCCACGAACTCATCATCATCGACGGCGGAATTTTCATAATCTTGTCGGTCTTCGGAAGATAGTTCCACATCTCGTTTTCGACGCGAAGTGTAGCCATGCCCTTCTCCTTCTTCGGCGAATTTATCAGAATGAACGTCATGTCCATCCCCTTACTCCAGACCTCCAATTCGAGTGTGCGCTCCCAGTGAGGCGTTACCATGTGCATTTCCATCTTGGAGTAGGAGTTTCCGCTGCGATATAGCTCGTCCTGCTTTGCGATTATATCCTCGACATCGTGTTCAGATGCAAAAAGTGCGGTCGAGACCACTATTGCCGCGAGAATGTAAATCGTTTTCGATAAGTCGAATCTATACATCTTTGCTCCTTTGAAAATGCATGTAAAAGATAAGTTCAGGTAAAATATGGGCCACGCGCCGCACCTCGCTCGATGAGATAATTTATCATTTTATCAGTTTGTAAAGTATATGCTCATTTTTCAGCAATCTCAATATTTCATCGTCGATGTCGATGTACCAATCATTATATGGATTATATAGATTTACCTACGTTCAGTCAATGATGAGCTTGGGGCGGTTTTCGCTGCGCCACTGGCTGGCACGCTGCGCGCTACGTGGCTTTGCCACGCGCGCACACTCGCTACGCTCGCGCCCTATCGGGTCGCGCCAGCCGGCAATTATGGCTTTATTCGTCGAAAATGCTATTGACCTCGATCGGCATCGCGCTTAGTATAATACCTTATGGAGACTTCTCGAAAAAAGATTTCGACCTTCTCGACCTTGTCGATGATTGCAATTTTGATAGCGGTAGCTATCGCTATCTATTTTACTGGAGGTTATCGCGGGACGGATCGGTCGGCGAGTATAAGCAAGACGCGCGTTATGTTCGACACGATCGTGCGAATCTCCATAGAAGGCCGGAATGGGCAAGATTTTGAGCCTGCATTTCACGAGGTTTGGACGGAGCTTTCGAGGTGGGAATCGGAGCTGGATATTTACGCCGAAGAATCGATTTTATCCGTGGTTAATCGTTCGGAGACGTCGGTGATTTTGACGGATCGAACGTCGAAGGCCTTAAAATTGGGATTCGAGGCGATTTTGTGGTCGGGGGGCAATTTCGATATTCGCATCGGCGGCCTTGCTTTACTATGGGATTTCGCGGGGGATGGAAATGTTCCATCGGAGCGCGAAATCTCGGAGGCTATCGATCTGATGCACCATCCGATTCGGATACAAAACGACACATTGATCAAATCGGGCCTAAGTCCGCGTATCGACTTAGGCGGCCTGGCAAAAGGGATGGCGGCGGATGCGATTTATGCGATCCTGGATACGATCCCCGGAATCGAGCGGTTTATAATCGATTTGGGTGGCAACATCCGCGCGAAATCATCGGACAGTTCATCCTTTGCGATAGGGATTCAGGACCCGAGATCGCCGAATGAGATAGCAGCGAAATTTAAGCTCGATTCAGGTTTTTCATGCGCGACCGCAGGGGATTATCAACGCTATTTTGTCGAGGATGGAGTTCGTTATCATCATATATTGGATCCAGCGACTGGAAGACCGGCGCGCAGATGCTCCGCCGTTACGGTGATCGCGAGCGATGGTGCAACGGCCGATATATTATCGACCGCGCTGTTCGTCATGGGGCCGGACAACGGCATGAGGTTCCTATCGTCGAGGCGGGATATCGAGGCGGTGTTTTTCGACTCGACCGGCTCGATAATTGTGGGTAATCTCGATTCGGAGGGTCGTTAAATTATTGGCGTTAAATATCTCTGCGATCTTGTGCCAAAACGTAACTAATTACCTATGTATTATTAGAGCACGGTTCATTCCTCTCCTATCCTCCTGCTGTTTTCGCGCGGTCGTTGAGCTGGTTGTTGAGCGAAGTCGAAACAGTCGAAACGACCGGGGCGAAGGCGCGAAATTTGCAATCGCAAATTTTGTGACATCGAGGTGGAAGGGGCGTGGTTTCAAGCGAAAAGCACTGCCTAAGACCAAAGGAAGCACGTCTGTGCGACAACCCGGAACGGCGCTTCATTCAACCTCGGTCGCCGGATCCGGCCTTGCCTGTCGCCGCTGGCGACCATTGCCCACCGCCTACGATAACCCCGAAGGGCGACTTATTTAACCTCGATCACCGGGTCGGTTTCAAAAGTCCGATGACTGCGTTGAATTGAGGAAGCTTTGGGATA
>CAYNTG010000003.1:0-15212 GCA_964400105.1 uncultured bacterium | reverse complement strand
CCGGGTCGGTTTCAAAAGTCCGATGACTGCGTTGAATTGAGGAAGCTTTGGGATAATAACAGGCACCGAATATCTCTTAGCGAAGATTCTCGATATAGCCCGGTTGAGCGCGACTCCACCGACGAGAACGATTCGTTTCGGTGGATGTGATTCTATCTTCGGAGCGATTTTTTTGACGATCTGCATATTAACACCGGCGGCGAGGCTGTGTTTATCGATCCCCTTTGCAATTTTAGCGACGAGTTCGCTTTCGCCGAAAACGGCGCAGGTCGCGGAAAGCTTCTCGGGATTCTCGGAGTATCGAGAAATCTCTTCGAGCGACATGCCAAGTATCGAGGCCATATTCTCGATATATCGACCGGTGCTCGCGGCGCATCGGTCGTTCATATAAAAATCCTCTACTCTGCCATCGACGACATAGATTATCTTGCTGTCCTGTCCGCCGAGATCGATCAGAGTGAAATCATCGAGGCCGGTCTGGACTACCGCGCCGGAAGCGTGAGCTTGAATCTCCGGAACGACTTCGGCACCGGCGATATTTATCGCGTTTCGGCCATAACCTGTCGCACGAACGAGCACATCTTCCCGAACGCCGATACGGTCGAGGTTTAACCGGAATCCGCTCGAGGACGGCGAACCAAAATCGGAGAAAAAAAGGACGGTATCATAGATATCGAACGTCGGCTCCACATTCTCCCGAATCACGCCGATCTTGACCGAACGCGAACCTATGTCGATAGCGAGTATATCTCTCATTTGTGCTCCAACATTTTCACGAAAGCCTCCATGCGCACGCGGGTGCGTTCGTCCATCTCGAAATCGTTCTCGCCCTCGACAGTGAGAACCGGAACGCCGAGATATTTGCGGAAAAGCAGGTCCTCGATCTGGCGAAAGCAGAAGCTCTGCGTATAATGCACGATACCACCGATTGAACGACGCTCTATCTCCGATTTAATATCCTCGATACGCCGGAAAACGCTCGCCGGATATGTGTATTTGGCAAACGCATCGACTATTCCATCGTCGGGATATGGAAGCGAAAACTGACGTTGGGTCTCGTTGAAAACCACCCGCGCACCCATCCCTTCAAATTCGTCATAAATCTCCGGAAAGATCGGGGGAACGCCGATATAACCGAGTCGAACATCCTCTTCGAATGGTTTCCGAAGCTCGGCTGTGTCGATTAAATCCCTCGCATCGGAGATATATTTCTCAAAATCTCCGTTGAAATCGGAGGTCGTGACCAACCAAAGATGGTTTTCAAAACCGGTGATCTTATTATCGAGCCATGTCAATTCGTCGATTCGCCACGCCAAGCGCCGCGCGTCTTCGAGCCTTTTGTGCCATTCGAGAATTTTTGACCAGGATGTGCCCAATCTTTCAGCAAGGTGGAGCATCTCGGCTTCGAGAAGTATTTTATTCCCGTCGTATGGAAATGCAAATGGGATAACCTCTATTCCCGCATCCTCGATAGTCTCGGCGAGCGCATGTGTATTCGAGCAATCCCCCTGTGTTACGACAACGAGCGCATCGATGGATCGCTCCTCGACAATGGCACCGTAAATCCCCGCTATCCATGGGCATATCGTCCTCGGATAACCATCGCGACGGGCGCGTGCAAGGAAATCGTCCCTCCGTTTCGATTCGATGAGCACGTTGTTCAGATCGACCGGGATATCTCCCGCCGCCCATATAATTTCCTGTGGAATCGTAGTTGTGATCCCGATTCGTCGCATAGTTCGTCCCCATTAAATTATGATCGATTAAATCTAATAACTTTTCGATATTAATCAAGAAGATCGTTCATTTATGTTGATATTGCTTCAAATAAGATATATGATAAATCAATCTCATTTTTATACGCTTGACAGTCGTTGTTTCATGCGTTTAATTACAAAAATTTGTTATTTAGATTTCATTTAAATTTAAATGGAGGAAAAATGCTCGAAACAAGCAAACGAGTCGGAAGAGTCCCATCTTCGCCGATAAGAAAACTCGTGCCGTTCGCCGATGCCGCAAGAGCAGCAGGCAAAAAAATCTACCGAATCAATATCGGCCAGCCGGATATCGAGACACCGACAAGCTACTGGGATGCAATTCACGAATACCCGTCGAATGTGCTGGCATACGGTAACTCGCGCGGTCTGTCGAATTATGCCGATAGGCTTATCGAGTATTATAAAAATGCCGGAATCCCGATCGTGCCAGATAATCTCGTCGTTACGACCGGCGGAAGCGAGGCTATCGTTTTCGCTATGATGATCGTCTGCGATCCGGGGGACGAGATCGTCGTTTTCGAACCGTTCTATCCAAACTACAACGGTTATGCCGCGATGGCGAATGCCAATCTCGTGCCGGTGACTACCGATCCGGAAAATGGATATCACCTTCCGCCGGTGAAGGATATCGAATCGAAGATCGGCCCCAAAACACGCGCGATACTAATCTGTTCGCCGAACAATCCGACCGGCACCGTCCTCACAAAAACCGAGGTCGAAACGATAGCCGGGATCGCTAAACGGCACGACCTCTTCGTTATCTCGGATGAGGTTTATCGGGAGTTTATCTACGAGGGCGAGCATACGAGCATAATGCACATACCGGGAATCGAGGATCGTGCGATACTCCTCGACTCGATAAGCAAGCGATTCTCCGCGTGCGGCGCGCGGGTCGGATGCCTGATCTCGAAAAACAAAGAGGTAACCGACGCCGCCTGTCGGCTCGCGCAGGCGAGGCTCTGTCCGCCGACCATCGGGCAGGTCGGCGCAACCGCGATTCTCGAAAATCTTGAAGAAGACTATTTTCAAAAGATGTCGAACGAATATCGCCACCGCAGGGATGTCGCGTTCGAGGAGGTCTCGAAGATCGACGGCGCATTCTGTCGCAAGCCGAAAGGCGCGTTCTATATGATGGTCTCGCTTCCGCTGGACGATATCGAAAGATTCGCAAAATGGATGCTAACCGACTTCGAATCCGACGGCGAAACAACGATGATCGCTCCCGGCCCCGGCTTCTATGCTACACCCGGAATGGGAATGACAGAGGCCCGGTTGGCATATGTCCTGCGAGAAAAGGATTTAAGGAGTGCGATACGTATCTTGGGCGAAGGGGTAATTGCATACAATAGAGTGTCATAACGATAGGAGAAACCATGATCAACGGTGTAAAAGCAAAGAGCCTAAATGTGATTCCCGATGCACGCGGAAGGCTTATGGAACTTCTACGCAACGACGACGAGTCTTTCGAAAAATTCGGCCAGGTCTATATCACAACCACTATTCCGGGCGTCGTGAAGGCATGGCATTTCCATAAACACCAGACGGACAATTTCGCATGTATTCACGGCATGATTCAGGTCGCGCTTTTCGATTCGAGAGAGGAATCTCCGACATTCGGCGAACTAAACGAGTTCTTCATCGGAATCCATAAGCCGATGCTGATTTCCGTCCCTGCGGGGGTTTACCATGGTTGGAAATGTATTAGCACCGAAGAAGCGATTATAGTAAATATTCCCACGAACACATATAACTATAAGCAGCCGGACGAACACCGCCTTAGCTGGAATGACCCATCGATTCCATACGACTGGACGCGGCAAAACGGCTAAATAGAAAAGGATAATGGAAAACAAGATACTTGTTACCGGCGGAGCCGGTTTTATCGGCTCTAATTTCGTGAAATATCTCCTCGAAGATGGTGATTACGACGAGATTCTGATCCTCGATAAATTGACCTATGCCGGAAATCTCGATAATCTCGATGGCGCTTTAAGCGACCGGCACGTTACATTTTTTAAAGGCGATATCAGCGACGGGGACGACGTCGAGCGTGCTATCGATGGCTGCCGCCATATCGTGAATTTCGCTGCGGAAACCCACGTAGATCGTTCCATCTCGGAGGCCGATCCGTTCATTCGCTCGAATATCTTAGGCGTTTACATCATGATGGAAAAGCTGTGCGGATCCGATATCGAGAGGTTTCTCCAGATAAGCACCGACGAGGTCTATGGGCCTATGATCGATGGGGCTGCAACCGAGGATTTCCCGATGAAGCCGTCATCCCCCTATTCGGCCAGCAAGGTCGCCGCCGATGCACTATGCAACGCATATCGCGTGAGCTTCGATGTGCCGACGCTGATCGCCCGCCCGACGAATAATTACGGGCCGAACCAATTCCCGGAAAAGCTCATTCCATTTTTTGTAAAAAAGGCGATAGCCGGCGAGAAGCTTCCGGTTTATGGTTCTGGAAAGCAGCAGCGCGACTGGCTTCACGTCCGCGATAACTGCCGTGCGATAAAAACGATTCTCGACCGGGGCGAGATCGGAGAAATCTACAATATCGGCGCCGATAACCATCTCAAAAATATCGAGGTCGTTCGGACGATGCTCGAAATTCTCGGCCTTCCACAAGATCGAATCGAGCACGTCACCGATAGACTGGGGCACGATTTCCGTTATGCCGTCGATAGATCTAAAATCGAGGCTCTCGGTTGGAGACCGGAAATCTCATTCGAAAAGGGTTTCCGCGAAACGGTTCTAACATTTGCCGAAAGATTCGGAGGTGAAGTTTGAGGACGTTTATAATTATTTTTCTCGCGTGTTTTATGGCCTTTTCCGTTTGCTTTGCGCAAGAGATGCCCTCTCAGATCGGGATTTCCCGTGAAAAAATGACCTCCAATAACATTCGCGGGGCCACTTTCACACTCGATGAAAAGCTTCGCGAACTCGAAAAAAAGAAGATGGCAATCGAAAAACTCGCGGATTATGTCCCGCTGGCAGGCGCGGTCGATGAGAACGAATATATCGTCGGGCCGGGAGATCGTTTCACAATAAGCATCGCAGGCGGCGTCGAGGAACAATACACGATAATCGTCGGCGCGGACGGCTCGATCGTGCTCCCATATACATCTGCGGTAATGATCGCGGGTTCGACATTGAAAGAGGCCAAGTCGAGCATTCAAAAAAGCCTCGCTACGGTCTTCCAAGAGGAAGACATCTCCTCTTCTCTCACGACGGCGAGGCTCTTTATCGTGACCGTCGTCGGAATGGTGAATGTTCCGGGCGCACAGACGGTTAGCGCTGTCAATCGCGTTCATTCCGCGATAGAAATGGCCGGCGGCAACATCACGAATGCCGATATCGGCCGCGTCAAACTCGTTCGGGACGGCGTGGAAAAGGTGCTCGATCTCACGGAATTTCTTCGATCCGGCGATCTCACTCAAAATCCAACACTGCTGGATGGCGATATCGTCGTCGTTCCGGGAGTCGATACATCGAGACCTGCGGTTTTCCTGTTCGGTGCGGGATATTCCGGCTCGGTCGTCAATTTTGACCACGACGACGGAGTTGGCGATCTAATGCGGAAGGTTGGAGCGGATCGGGAAATGATAGACATCTCAGATATAGAGCTTATTCGCGACGGCGAGATATACTCGGTGAACCTCCTCGGCGAAGGCGCAAATTCCGGTATTCACAGCGGCGACAGCATCTTCTTCAAAACCTTGCCGGATTCCGTCTATGTCGGAGGAAGGGTAACGAAAGGCGGATCCGTGCCGTTCATCGCAGGCTCCGGATATGCTATATATGTCGCCATGGCGGGCGGAATATCGACGGAGGGATCGGCAAACAAGGTTAAGGTCATTCGCAACGGCAAAAAAATGGGCGTTCGCCGGGCCGGAGATATACGCAGAGGGGATGTTATCATGATCGGCACATCGCCGTGGTATGTGATCAACGAGGGGATGAAAAGCCTCGGACAGATCGGAAGTTTCGCATCGGCAATTTATATAATAGCTTTCCGGGATTGATAATGAATAAACACGACATCGAAAATACTTATTGGTGGCTATGGGCTTTGCTCGAACGATGGAGATTTATCATCTTCGGCTCCATCCTTATCGCGGTATTATCGTTCGGGATAGCCTCGTTTTTTCCAAAATGGTATAAGGCCGAGGCCGAGGTTATGCCGCCATATCGCTCCAGCACCGGCATGGGAACGATGGCGAACCTCGTTACCGGCATAATGAGCATGGGCGGTGGCGGCGGCGATTACGTTCTCCCGATGATGACGACGGAATCCGATCTTTGGAGCGCGTTGATCTCATCGAACGCGATGGTCGATACGCTGATCGAGGAGTTTTTCCTCGACGAAAGATATGGGCAATCCATTCAAGAGCGGCTGAGAAAAATCGTTCGCGGCCATATGGATATCGAGGTAACCGGCGAGGGCATCCTCAAGATATGCTATGAGGCCAAAGACCAGGCGCTTTCGGCAAAGATTACGAACTCTATCGTCGATAACCTCGATTTTATCAATCGAAACCTTCGGGCGGGAACAGCCGGCGCAACACGAAAATTTATCGAGAAACGCCTCTCCGAAACCGAGGTCTCGCTCGCCGAATCCGAATCTACGTTCACGGCTTTTCAAAAGGAACACGGCACATTTTCGATGGAGGATCAAACGCGCGTCGCTATCGAAAGCGCATCCCAGATCGAGGCGGAGATCATGGTCGCGCAGGTCGAGCTTGGAATTCTCGAATCCAGCAGAAAATCCGCCCACGGCGAGGTCGGAGACGTCCGTTCGAGAATAAAAACTCTCCGAAAGCAGATGGACGCGATCAAAACCGGCGAGGGAACATCGAATCCGTTCGGTCTTCTGGATATTCCGGAGATAGCGATGGATTACGCCCGCCTGTTCCGGGATCTTACTATCCAGGAGGTGCTTTACGAATATCTCGTTCAGCAATACGAACAGGCCTGTATCGAGGAAAAGAAGGATACGCCGGTTCTGCAAATCCTGTCACATGCGGGAGTTCCGCAGAAAAAGGATCGACCGAGGCGGTCTGTTATAGTGTTTCTCGCGCTGGTCGGCGGAAGTATATTGCTCTCGCTCTGGATTTTAGGGTCTGAGGGATTGGACAGAATGAAGGCTGGCGATCCGGATGGATATTCGAGGCTTGTCCAAATTTTAAATGGAAAGAAAGCCAAACGAAAAGAGGGAAAATGAAGGTTCCACTACTCGATCTCAAACGACAATACGAAACGATAGGCGATGAATTGGAAAAGGCGGTCGTCGATGTGCTCGCTTCGGGATACTATATCCTGGGTCCGAATGTCAAGGCATTCGAGGCGGAATCCGCCGGATATACCGGAGCCGAATATGCGGTAGGTCTCAACTCCGGCACCGATGCCCTAAAAATCGGTCTTCGAGCGCTCGGAGTTGGACCCGGCGACGAGGTCATAACATCGGCATTCAGCTATTTCGCGACATGCGAGGTTATCACGGAGATCGGCGCGAAGGTCGTTTTTGCCGATATAGATCCGAAGACTTTCAACATCGACGCCGAGAACCTGTTACGTAAGGTCACACAGAAAACCAAAGCGATTATACCCGTTCATATATTCGGCCAGCTTTGTAATATGAAGGATATTATGGCTATCGCCGACGAGTTCGATCTCGGCATAGTCGAGGATGCATGTCAGGCTATCGGCGCGGAAAGTCCTACCGGAAAAGCCGGATCGATCGGGCATGTCGGAGCATTCAGCTTTTTCCCGAGTAAAAATCTCGGCGCTGCCGGAGACGGCGGCCTCCTGACAACGAATAGCCCGGAGATTCGGGATTTTGCAACCTCGATGAGGATGCACGGCACGCGCACCGACCGTTATCGCCACGAGGAATTCGGATACAACAGCCGCCTCGACGAGATTCAGGCGGCGGTTCTGCGCGTCAAGCTGCGGCATCTCGACCGATTCAACGAGATTCGCCACGCAAATGCGGAACGATATCGCGCTGCCTTCTCCGGGATCGATGGAATCGAACCGGCGTTCGAGGAAAAGGGCTATCGCCATGTATATCATCAATATACGATCCGCATCGAAGACGGCAAGCGTGACCGCGTGTTCGATTTCCTTCGCAAGCGAGAGATCGGTTGCGCGATCTATTATATGGTGCCGCTGCACCGACAGCCGGTATATCGCGGGAAATTCGATGAAATTATTCTGCCGGTTACCGAAAAGGCAGCGACCGAGGTCTTGTCATTGCCTATTTTCCCGGAGCTGAAATCAGAGGAGCAGAATACCGTTATCGAGGCCGTTATCGAGGCGGTAAAAGGGTAGTCTATGCGCATCGTCTTCACATCGGTCTTGCTATGTTTAACGGCCTTCGCATCGATGGCCGCTAAGCCGGATACAGTTTCGACTCCATCTTTTCACGCGGAGATCGGACTCGTCGAGATGCCCGACAGCCTTGCATTCGCGCGCTCGGACAGCGCTCTTTTGCAGTTCAACTGGTCGGTCAGATTCAGGGCTTTCAAGGACAGCTCGCTTGTTCCGGAGATATTCAATCTCGGTGTGAAATATTACGAGTCTCCGGGCGAGGGTTTTTACCGTTCTACCGTTCTAAAATCATGCGGATGGTCCCTCGAAAGGCGCGGCACGGAACGATCTTTCTACCGGATTGGCGACATGAACCTGATGCGAACCGATTCCAGTTTCGTGATGTCCGCCATGGTAAATCCGGTATTTCTCGAAGGCCTCGATTCGATTCAATACTTCGGCGTAACGGATTATGTTCCGACCGGCCAATACAGGCTTCGCGATGTCACCGATTTTTCCCCCATCGGAGAACTTCGATGGGACAAGGTCGGCGAGATATCTGATCGGAGGTTCGATATCCGATTCGCATGGGCGGAGCTGGTCGATTGGTCGCCTCCACCGGAAGAGCCGGAGCGATAATATTTTTCGCAGCTTACGCAATTAGCTTGACCGGCAACATTCAGGATACTATAATCTAAATATGCCGTTATTGATATTCGATAAGGTCGGAAAAGCATTCGGGAAGGCGTGGATAGCCCTTTCCGATGTAGGTTTTTCTCTCGAAAAGGGTGAGTTCGCATTCCTGGTCGGATCGTCCGGGGCCGGCAAAAGCACCCTTATATCGTTGATTTATATGGAGGAAAGGCCGGATACCGGCAGCGTCGAGTTCGCCGGATACAACTCGAAAACGATCTCCGATAAAGATATTCCCGCAATGCGAAGGAAGCTCGGCGTGGTCTTTCAGGATTTTCGACTTCTTCCCGATATGACCGCCGGAGAAAACGTCGCTTTCGCATTAAAGGTTACCGGCCAACCGCGAAAATTCATAAAAAAACGGACGTTCGAGCTTCTCGCAAAGATGGGTTTGTCGCATAAAGCGAAATCCTTTCCGCACGAGCTTTCCGGCGGTGAAAAACAGAGGGTCGCAATCGCGCGCGCTTTGGCAAACTCGCCGCTCCTGCTTCTCGCGGACGAGCCGACCGGCAACCTCGATCCGCACGCCACCGACGAGCTTATAAAACTGCTTTTCGATATTAACGAACAGGGCACAACCATCTTGATGGCGACGCACGACACGGCGCTAATCGACCGCGTGCCGATGCGCGTTATCGAGCTGGAGAACGGCGTTTTGGTGGGCGACAGACCGAATGGGATGGTGAAGTGAGAGCGTTCTTCTTTGCAATAGGTCAAGCGTTCTCCTCGTTTTGGCGAAGGAGTTTTGTCACGTTTTTATCTATCGTAACGATCACTATCGCGATGGTTATTTTGGGCGCGTTCGTTATGATCTCGCTCAATCTGCGCGGCGCGATCGGAAACCTGAAAAGGCAGATACAGCTCGAGTTTTATCTGGAAGATGGAGCTACAAAGGCCGACGCCTCGGATTTCATCAACTCCATCGAGAAGGAAAACGGGGTCGAATCGGTGGATTTCGTAACGGCGGAAAGGGCGAGGATCGAATTCATCGATGAATTCGGCGATGAGCTTCTGCAGGGATTACCGCACAATCCATTCCCGCCGTCGGTTCGCGTCGAGCTGGCAAAAGACCTGACGATGGGCGTTATGATCGATTCGCTCGCCTCGAAATATCGCGATCACCCGATCGTTTCCGAACTTTCCGCGCCGAACCGGATTGCACATCGTCTTGCAAAGGCGAGTAGAATCTCGCTGTCGCTAACCGCGATATGGGGCATCGTCCTGCTCTTTGCCGCCACAATGATTATCACGAATACGGTGCGCCTCGCTATCTCGCAGCGCGCGGAGAGCATCGAGGTGATGCAGTTCGTCGGTGCGTCGCGCTCATTCGTGCGACTCCCGTTTCTGTTCGAGGGGCTGCTTCACGGCGCGGTATCCGGGGCTTTGGCGTGGCTTATCCTCTGGGGCATTTCGGTAGGTTTGCAATACATAATCTCCGATATTTCGTCATTACCGCTCGAATTGAATATTGCTATCATAGTTTTAGGCGCACTCCTCGGTGCTTTGGGAAGCCTAATCGCCCTGCGCAGATACCTCAAATATTAACAGCATATTATAATCGTTTATCTTCCCGGTTTTAAACGATAATCTTTTAATAGTAACGAAAGCGAACCCACGCGACCGAAGGAAGTCCCGCACGCGCACGCGGCTACCGCGAAAAGCTCTTCGGAGACATAACAACGCTCTTCCGCCACGGCAGCGACACCCTCGCCCTAACCCGCAAACCATTTGTGGAAGGCAAACGCCACGGCTGGTTAATCGCCGAATAACTTACTTGTGCAAATGGAAATGGCATATTATATTGAAATTAATATGAACACCCTCTACTACGGCGACAACCTCGAAATAATGCGCGAATACATTTTGAACAACCCGATGGAATTATCTATCGTGGAGGGGAAATAAGGATGAAAATAAAACAACCCCGCGTCGTCGCGGAGGGGATAGGCCAGCAAGGCCGGAGATATAATATTGGAGGAATAAAATGAACGATTTGGAGAAAATCGAGAAAAACCTTATCGAAATCGGCGACGATATGCTCAAGTGTGACAAGCATTGTGACGATGTTGATTTTAAAAAGGAAGAAGGAAAAATCCCTCGATGCCTTTTTCCTGAATTCGATAGAAAAGGTAAAAATTGTTGTGTTGTTGTAGGCTTAAACCCCGGGAAAACCTCTGGAACAGAAAAAGAGCAGTTTAAGAATTGCACAAAATATAAAGATGTATTCGATTATTGGAATAATAACGTAAAATGGAGCAATAGATACTATAAAAGATTAAGATATTTTTTAGAAAAGGTCGGTTTCGATGGACATATACTTTGGACAGAGCTTGTAAAATGCGAGAAAAACGATAAGGGCTTGTCAAATCAGACAATAAGGACGTGTATAACAAAATTCCTCTTGGAAGAATTAAAGCTTGTCGAAAAAAAATGGCCTATACAGCCTAAATGGCCTATATTTGCCGTGGGCCGAGAATCATACGAAGCTCTTTCTGTTATGTTACCCGAAAAACCGGTTGTAGGCATTCCCCACCCAACGGGTGGTGGAGGCGTTTATTTCTGTAAACTCTTTGTGAAGGATGATCAAAAAAATATTGAAAGCAGAGAATTAAAAGAGCCTATAAAAGTCGAAGTTGAAAACACTATAGATGAAAATAAAGCTATCTGGCTAAGTGGTACTAAAGAAGAAGCCAAAGAAAAAGTCGAAGAAATGATATTGGAAAGGTAGTCAATTTAAAATCATCAATGAGCAATTGGCAATGCCCCGCCCCTAATTATCGAGGACCTCGCGAACCTTTTTGACTATGGTTTCCGACGAGAATGGCTTTGGCAAAAATTCGAATCGGGCGACTTCGAAGGTGCGATTATACTGCTCGATAAAGCTATCGAACTGATCCCCAACGAGGCGATATCTTATTATAATCGAGGCTCATGTAATGGGATGCTAAAAAAATACAAAGAATCTGTGGAAGACTATAGCAAAGGTATTGAGTTAGAGCCGGACGATTATCATGCTTATATAAGCAGAGGTAAGTCTTATATGAGCATGGCCGAAGCAGAGAAACCGGGGAATAAATCCGCTTTTAAAAAATCTATAAAAGATTTCGACAAGGCGATCAACATGAGTCCGGACGATCCCCAGCCCTGGTTTTTTAGAGGCAGATCTAAATTAAAATCGGGAGATTACCCGCCGAAATATGCTATGGACGATCTCTACGAAGCTTCTGCCCTTAAACCCGATTATTTCGAACCTATTGAATTGCGTGCGCGGATTTATTACGACCTCGGAGATTTCGCCACCGCATATGAAGAAATAAAAAAAGCGATTACGATAAAAGGGGATATCGGGCGTTTATATCTAGTTCGCGGCGCATGCAAAAGTAATCTCAAAAAAGACCACGCGGTGGTTTACGAAGATTTTAATCGCGCAATCGAACTCGATCCTGAACTCGCAGAAGCATACCTTGGTCGTGGTATTGCAAACGTTAATCTAAATCATCTACATAACGGCATTAAGGACCTCGACGAAGCGATTAGGAGGGGGATTGCAGATCCATTCAGCGCATTTATCTATAATGGGAGAGCAAAAGGGGAATTACTTGATTATGAAGGATCGATCGCCGAATACACCTCCGCTATCGAGCTAAAACCGGAGTTTCCCGACACATACGTAAATAGGGGAATTATGCTCACCGCCTTAAATAAGCATAAGGAGGCCCTTGCCGATTTCATTAAAGCGGTCGAACTTGGATATAAAGACCCTCTGATTTACGATTGGCTTGGACAAACCCGTAATCAATTGAAGGATTATAAAGGCGCTATCGCCGATGTGGAGAAGGGGCTGAAGATATACCCCGAATATCTCGCTTTATACAACCGTATTGGAAAAGCGAAATATTATCTCGGGGACTTTGAGGGCGCGCGCGAGGCGCAATTGGTAGCGTTAAAGATAGACCCGAATGACAAATGGGCGCTGGAAGCTATGGCTTTTCTCGATAAAGAGGAGGCGAAACGGAAAGCGTGGAAAAAAAACTAACCAACGAATTCAAGGACGATAAGCGCCATGGGTGGTTGGAGATCGGGGCTTGACAGACACCGGAAAACGCGAACTACCGGAGGAATAAACCCCTTGACCGAAAACATAAGATGTCTTAGATTGTTAGATTGAAAGATACCAAACGCATAAAAAAGGCCAGCGACCAGAAATTGGAGTTGGGAATATGAAAGGAATAGAACATGGGATTCAAATTTAAAAAGGACGCAGATATAGGACGAATTGATGCCGAATTCGACCAGAAGTTCTTAAAAAAGTGTTTTATTGATACTGGATATCTTGAAATCGCAATGAACACGCAAGATCAAAGAATGTTTGTTTTAGGAAGAACTGGAACAGGAAAAACAGCTATGCTTCAAGAGGTATCTCGAAAAAAACCAAAAAATGTAATTATAATATCACCAGAATCTCTTGCACTCCAATATATTTCAAACAATAATATTATAAGCTTCTTCGAAGATATTGGTGTTAGACTAGAGCCTTTTTATAAGCTACTGTGGAAACAAATATTTGTTCTCGAATTAATTAAGGAATGTAAACATATCCATAACGAGGAAGAAAAGACCCTTTTTTTTCAAGATCTAAAAAGGATATTTAAAAAAGATAAAAGAAAACAAAAACCATTTGAATATTTTGAAAAGTGCGAAGACGATTTTTGGCAGGCAACCGAATATAGGACAAAAGAAATAACGAATAAATTTGAAGCAGAATTAACTGCGGCAGCTGGTATAGATATTAAAAAAATTGCAGAACTGAAAGCAAGCGGTTCATTAAGTTTCTCGAAAGAAGAGAAAGCTGAACTAATTCAAAGAGGGCAGAAGGTTGTGAATGATGTGCCTTTACGCGAGATTAATGAAATAATGGAGATTTTATCTGAAGATATACTAACTGACGAACAAAAACCATTTTATATATTAGTGGATAAGCTTGACGAAGATTGGGTAGACAACAAAATAAGATATAAATTGATAAAGGCAATGTTAGAAGCTGCAAAAGATTTTTCAAAGATAAAAAATGCAAAGGTTCTTATTTCTCTTAGAAAAGACTTAATGGATAGAGTTTTTAAATTAACAAGGGGTTCGGGGCATCAACAAGAAAAATACGATGACTTATGTTTGAAGATAAGATGGAGTGAAAAAGAAATTATTGAGTTGCTGGATGAGAGAGTTGACACTTTAGTAAATGAGCAATATACTAATAGAAAAGTATATTTTAGAGATATTTTACCAAAATCGTTGGGAAAAGAGGGTAAACCTGAAGTATATATTTTAGAAAGGACTTTCCTAAGGCCAAGGAACGCAATAGCTTTTGTAAATTGTTGTATTGCGTTGTGTACCGACCAACCGAAAATTACGGCTACCGTGATAAAAAAAGCTGAAGTAACTTATTCCAGGGATAGATTTAGGTCAATTGGTGATGAATGGCAAAGTGATTATCCAAATCTTTTAGATTTCGCATCCGCTTTCTTGAAGACAAAACCAGATCATTTTAAAATAGACATATATGACAAGGATTCTGTATTGGATCTAATAGTGAGTTTATACGAAAATGGCCAGCTTGGTACAGGTTTAGGCGTGGAAGCAAAGAAATTTATTGATTGTGACATCGATTATATTGATCTTCTTAAATACTTATTTACAGTTTTTTATAAGGTAGGTTTTATTGGCCTTAAACTCGATCCTTCACATGAAGCTCAATACTCATATAAAGACGATCCTAATATTAATCCAAATAATATAGATGAAAATACCTTAATTTATATTCATAAAGCATTCTGTAATATTTTAGGAGTTATTAAAAAAAAATAATCATCGAGCCTCCGCTCCGGCGGAGCGACGGTTAAATAGTCGCTTTGCGTCATCGTTCTTTTCAAATATTATTTTCGTTCGGGTGTGGGAGTGGTGGAGGCCGTAGGGGAAAGCCCTTGTGGTCTCCCGCGTTTCCGCCAAACGCGATTGTTCCGTGATTGAAAAAGGGGAGGGGGCAAGCCCCTCCCCTAAAAACGAACGAAATACATCATACCCCCAAGCCGCGTGGGGATGCGAGCGCGGAAAAGCTGTGAGATGATATTGGAGGGATAGTCGCCCGGCCTCGAAAAAAGTTTGCGGGATTTGAAAAAAGGATTTGGTTTTGAGGTGGGGTGTATTATTTTGTAAATGGTTTCCATCTTTTGAAAATATAAAAAAGCGAAAAGCAGGGTGAAAAGGCGTTATTATTAGTTAAGTTGTTATTGTTCTTTGAGTTATAGGCGGATGCAGCGTGTGATTAGCGAGTTTATCGGCGTGAACTATTGCATAATCGGTGTAAATATAACATAGCAGTAAGTAATCATCGATAAACAGCTCGTGAAAAGTTGCATGCAGTAAGTGATT
>CAYNTG010000002.1:47384-62417 GCA_964400105.1 uncultured bacterium | reverse complement strand
GTATGTGCCGACGGCGGATTCTTTTTATCCGGAAGGTCCAACGCATGGGCATTGGGCGGATTTGCCACAAACTGGTATGACCACGAATTTTTTCTGGTGAAACTCGATTCCATTGGAACGGAGGAATGGATTCGGCATTACGGCCAAAACGGTGATGGCTTTTACGATGCAAGCTGGTGCGTATGCGGGACTCCCGATTCCGGCGCGATTATGGCCGGGAAAACTCAGTCGCCTAAATGGGTCGATGTGCCGTATGGTTACACGACCTATTACGACGACATGCTCATAGTTAGGGTCGATAAGAACGGCGACACCCTTTGGACGCGCAGCTATGGCGGCAACCGCTTCGACCGCGCGTGGTGGATCAAGTCGATTCCGGAGAGCAACGATTTCTTCCTTACCGGGCCTTGTTCGAGCTTCGGGCCGGATATGCCCTCCACTGACCACGGAAATATCTGGATTATGCGAATAGACTCGGTGGGCAACGTCCTCGGAGAGTCGCTTTGGGCGGATTCGACTCGCGACGGAGCTTCGGATGTTCGATGGGGTGCATTTACCCCGGAAGGCGGATGCATCGTAGTCGGCAGCACCGACCTTCGCGACACGAGCTATTACTATGCGCCATACGACTCGATCATCACGCATCGCGTTTCGCGAATCGTCCTCGTCAAAACCGATTCGCTATGCAATATTCTTTGGTCGAAGGTCTATGATCGCGGTCTGACCGATCATTATCCGAGGAGCATCACCGCGTGCAAGAACGGCGGCTACAACGTGCTGGTGCGCGATAAATGGCCGGCATGGACGCTTATCATGCATATTGACGAGAGCGGCGACACCCTCTGGAGCAAGTATGTCGGTCTCGATCCGGCCGACACCACGGCTCGCCTTGCAAATTTTAATATGATCGTGAACGATGCAGGCGATGGGTATTACCTCGCCGGAAGCGGCCAGGGTTGGGCGTGGGTTATTCGCACCGATGAAAATCTCGACGAGATGTGGAGGGTTCCGGCAAATATCGGTTCGCATAGCGAGGTCTTCCTCGATTGCGTCCTGACAAACGAAGGTGGTTGCAGCGCCCTCGGATATACTTATTCATTGCCGCCGACCGCGTATATGGACATATTTGCCATGCGAGTCACCCGCTTCGGCGAAGACTATGTCTCCGTTTCAGAGGGTGTTGTCGAAAAACCGGCGGAGATTTCCCTTTGGGCCTATCCAAACCCGTTCAACTCATCGGTCAAAATCTCGCTCTCCGGTGTCGTCGGTGCCAGTCCGGGCTCCGTGCAGGTCGGCGTGCAAATTTTCGACATATCCGGACGTCTTGTGGCCGACATGCCAGTTACTAATAACGCTGAAGAGTTATTCGTGCCGACGCCGTTGATCTGGACACCCGATAAATCCCTCGGCTCCGGCACCTATCTAGTTCGGACATCTGGCGAAAAAAGCATTGCGTGCCGGGTCGTTTATCTGAAATAATTATCAATAAATATTAAGTATTATCGTAAAAAATATAGAAAGAGCGCTTTATATTAAAAAGCAGTGGTTCAAGTCTGTTGCGGAGAGTTTAACGACACGGCAATCTCGATTATAAAATATTAAGAATACACTTGAATAAAACTTTATAAAAGATAAATTATTAATGGATATAGTATTTAATATACCATTATTGGTTTTTTAGTTGGCGTGTTGTGTTTGAGATTAAAAAAATATGCAAACACGAGGGGTTCTCGCTTCTCGAACTTATGATTGTGGTCGTGATTGTAGGGATACTTGCGAGTATATCTTTATTGTCCTACAGCAAGGCGGTTAGAAGGGCAAAGCTTTCCGAGGCAAAGATCGCATTGAAGCAGATATGGGAATGCAACGAGATGTTCTATACGGAATACGGATACTATTTCGGCCCAGCTTACGATATCGGCATTACCGGAATCCCGGAGATCGGATTCAGCCCGCTCAGCGGCGACCCGAAGTTCGTATATTCTATCGAGATAAATAGCCCGCCTACATATATCGCCGAGCCTTTGCTTAGGAGGTTCGGTGGCGATGGTTCGATTCTCGATTATGAGGTTCAAGTCGATTGGGAGGGAAGGATGTATGTCTTCGAGCCGGGGATGTTTTTATCAAACGGAAAACCACGCCTCAGACCGACCCTAGGTGGCTCTGAAACTCGTGGCGCTGGAGGTGGTGTCGGCACAAGCGGCGACGACGAAGAGCAAGGTGGAGGATCATAGCAGCAGGGCAGCAGCCAAGGCGCTCAAAGGCTTCGCCGATTTTCATCCGAACGAGATAGACACCGGAGCCGATATTTTCGTCCGGCGTCCAGATATATTCGCTGGTCGTGGGGGCGACACCCTGCGGGTTTCCTCGATTCTCTCGGGCACATGCCTCGACCCTACTGGATTATCGGCGGGAAGATCCGCAACGATTCTTCCGTCGTATTCTTCGGCGCGGAAATATGAACCGCAGAATTGAACGGGTTCGAGTAGGCTTGCGGATTCAGTCCGAGGGCACGGCCTTTACTGTAATCGTCATCGTCTGCTGCGTGGGCTGATAATTTTCTATCGGAGCCTTGAAATATAGATAAATGAACCTTCCGGCTGCGATTGATATATCGATGCCGTTCGACGATGCGGTGGCGAACGATTCCGAATCGCTCGATCCTGCGGGCTTGAAGGCTTCGGTCAATTCATCGGTCGGCGAAGAAAAATCCAAGATCGGCGGCGGCTCCGATTCCTGGCCGAAAAGACACATCAACAACACTGTATCCGCTCCGGCGGATTCTGAGAGAACCCAGCTGCCAGTCTCGGCCTTAAGCTCGATATCCACCGGCACGGTGCCAGTATTTTTCACATATGCGCGGTCGCCGACGGCCATAACGATCTCCGCGCCCTCGGCGATATTCCCTATCGCCCACGATGTGGCCGAGTATTCCGGCCCGCTGTCGTCACCTTTATAGACCTCGATTCCGACAATCGCCTCCGACCAATTCACAGCCCAATCGAAAAGCTCCGCCTGATTAGCGCCCTTGAATTCCAGTTTTGCGCGAAGGCGGATCGTGTCGGCATCTGCCAGAGCCGAGATGTTCAGATTGCCATTCGTGCCGGATGTCGCCGTCGAATCGAACGGCGTCCACGAACCGGAAACGCGCTCGTCGCAAATCACAACTATCGAATCGTCGCTCCCCTGCGTCCATTCGACATTTCCCCACGAAGCAGCGCCCTCGTTCCAGTCGAAAACGATGGGATCAGAGGCAAGCGATCCGCTGCTCGGGCCACCATCCTGACCGACGCGGTAATCGTCGAAATAGGCATCGCATATATAATTATAAGAAACGGTTCCTGAGTAGAAATAGTCTATCGCCGAAGCGCCGCCCTCGAATGTATAAGGTCCAAAGGCCGAGCCGCCGTCGATGGTTACGTAGATTTGATTCGCCGAAACATCGAAATCGATCCGGTAATGATGCCACACCCCTGGATCGATCGCCTGCAGATCGTAACGCGGCGACGAGCCTTTCCAATAAGACACATTCCCTTCGCGATAATAAAGCTGCCCCTTGCGATTGCTCCCGCTGTAGAAACGGATCATCTCGCCCTCGTCGGAACTGTTCTCCGCCATCGACCAGCATTCCATGAAGCCCTCGGAAAGCGCGGTGAAACCGTGGCCGATATACGACCGCGCCGATGTCGAGTTGTCGTTGATTCGGATGGCGTGGTTCGATGAGTGATAATTCGCCGTTTGCCAAGAATAATAGCTTCCGTTCGTCGTCCATTCGGCCTCGAAATCGGCCTGCGACGAGTAGCTCTCAAAATCGTCATCGAGATAATAGACGCTGCCGCCCGTTCCGGCGACGCGATCTCCCGAAATCTCGATATTATCGGCAGTTCCGGTCGAGAATTGGCCGTCGGTCGTCTGGAACCAGTCCGGTTCGGCGCGCAAATTGTCTATTGTGAACGAACGCGAGGCCGCATATCCGCTCCAACGGTTGCCGTCGAACGCGTTGACATCCCACCAGTATGTTTGGCCGGAAACCAAATCCCCCTCGCCCTGCGAACCCTCCAGATAGGCGACCTCGCCGGAGCCGGACAGAACCGGCGGAACCGGCGTGAACCCGACGGTGCTGCTTCTGCTGTCGATGGTCGTCGGGGAGGCCATACTTTGTGAAGCGCTCGCCCTCGCCTGAAAGTTAAGATAGTCGCCGTCGGGATCGGATGGCGACAGCCATTTTAGATTCGGATTCACCGAAGATGGGCCGTCGCCGATCCGCTCGAACGGAAACGGTCGCGTTAGTTGTGGAATATTCGGCGCTACGTCGGTCGGATCGCCGATAGTAACGATAAACGTGTCCGCCCCCGATGCACAGAAGGCCTGCCAGTTTAATATAAGCTCGGCATCGTGGAGATATGGGCAATCGGGCGATGCCGAAAGTGCAAAATGCGGCGATATGCTCGATCCGCTGGAGCTGCCGCCGATGTCCGGCCAATCCGCCGAGCCGTCGATTATCGAGATATTCGGATCGGATTCGGTCAGCGTCGCGGAAACGAAATTCGCGTTGTTCGCGGATGAATTTGAAAGCGTAACCGCCACGTAAAAGCTCTCTCCCGCTTCGGGGTATCCGTCGCCGTCGCCGCTAAAACCGTCGTCTATCGTATGCGAGAAGTAAGACAGCGCCGGCGGCGGGCTTTGGATTGTAACGGAGATCGTATTCGTATCGACGTGGTCGGAGTTGCATGTATCGACAAGTGTGAAATCGACCGTTTCGCCGCAGGGCGTCGATGGATCGATATCGAAGGCGAAGTGATCCGGCGAAGATTGCGCCGAGGCACCGATCGCGATATTCGGCCACGCCGCGTTTGCGTCGGTGACGGTTGCATACGAACTCGAAGTCGTTATTCCGCCGGATATTCCGGTCGCGTTTTCCTCGCCGTCATTTTCCAGCGTGATCGCCATCGCGACCGACTCTCCCGGCTCCGGATAGCCGTCGCCGTCGCCGCCGATAGCATCGTCGATGACTGCGGGCGGGGCATAGACCAACTCCGGCTTCGGCCCACCGATCTCGACGGAAATAGGCATCGAGCCGCCGCCGCAATAGCAGGTATAGATCAATGCGAATGTGACGATGTGTTCGTCCGGCGTCGTCGGATCGATCTGAAAGGCGAAGTGGTCGGAGATCGATTCGGCGGATGTGCCGACCGCGATATCCGGCCAATATGCGGCGTCGTCGGAAACAGTAATATAAGCATCGGATTCCGAAAGCATGGCGGAGACATCCTCCGCCCCGGCTCCGCCGGAATGGGCGAGCCTCACACTCATAATAACCGTCTCCCCAGGCTCCGGGAATCCGTCGTCGTCGCCGCCCGGCGCGGAATCGACGATGCTAAAACTTTCGAGGGCTAAAGTCGGAGCGGGGCAGCCGAGCGTAACGACGAAGTTGTCGCTGCCGGTATATGTTCCGCTTTCGCAATCCCAGTTTATCGTAAAGGTAACATCGTGGCCGCATGTCGCGTTATCGTTTGCGACGGTGAATTTGAAATGGTCGATGTTCGATTCGCGGTTTGCGCCAGCCGGGATATCCGGCCATTCGGCGGAATTATCGTCTATCGAAACATAGGCATCGCTCTCGGCGAGCGTGCCGGAAACGTTTATCGCATCGGCGCTCGCGGCATCGTCCTCGAGATTGATCGACATGACGATCGTTTCGCCGTGCTCCGGGTATCCGTCGCCGTCGCCGCCGGGAGCGGAATCGTCGATAGAATGCGAATGATAGCTCAGACTCGGTTCGTTCGGCGTGATTATTACGCTATGTGAAACGGTGTCGCAGAAGTTGCCGTCGCAGGCGATCAGGGTTACGATGAAAGTCCCCGGCGATGAGTAAGAATATGTTGGATTCGTCGCGGTCGAGCTTCCGATGCCGTCGCCGAAATCCCAGTTGTGGCTGATCAGCGAAAGGCAGTGCGTCGTTGCGTCGGTGAAGCTAATCGTCTCGCCGACGAGCGCTTCCGTCGGCGAAATCCCGAATGCCGCATCGAGTTCGTATGAATATAGTGTTGCATCGCGGCCAAAACACGATTCGCCGGAATCCGATTCGTCGTAATGCAGCCTGCCGAATCCGCTTTCTCCCCAATCGGTATCCCAGCTGTTTTTCATTATCCAATAGCTCTGAGAATCGTTGTAGCCGACCAGCGCGATGGCGTGTCCGCCGCTCCACAACGACCAGCAGGTATTCTCGTAAATCCCGCCGGAATAGGACGAGAAATCGCTGCAAACGCGCATGGCGACGCCGAGTGGCGCGGTCTGGAGGCCGGTTTTGAGCTCTGTTTTATCGACAACGTACCCCTCGTTGATCCATTGCCAGCTGCATGTCTTCTTGATGCGCGAACTCCAATCGGAGCATCGATCTGTGCATGGCGGCTCGTAGCCCGATCCGCCGGAGACATATGGAAAACAAGCCTCGTCCGGATTGCCGGTATCGCGCATAAAATCTGCGGATAATTCGACATAACCGCCACCGCAGCCGTCGTTGCAACTGCTGCTGTATGGCGACGGGAAGCATGTGTGATCGCACGATACCTGATGCTGCTCCGACAGGTCCATTGTGCCTCGAAGGCCGGGCTTGTTAAGCCCTATCAAGAACTCCGATTCCGCAGTCGTGGCAACCGAAAACGCCCAGCATGAACCGCACGATCCCTGATTTTTTATCGAGGTTACCCAGTTATATCCGTCTTTACTGCGCCAGTCGAGCGATGTGGGAAGGTCCATTGGGCGCTCGCGGGGCGGTTCTTGCGGTGCCTGACTCGAGCTGTCCGGAATGAACAGCGTTCCGAGAAGCCTGTCGCGGTCGGGCATCATGAATACCGTGGTCAAGTCCGCCGTCCATCGAAGATCGCGCTCGATGATCTTATCGCGTATCGACCGAAGCTCCGCGAATCTTCCGAAAACGAATTTCTCTAAATAATCTCCGACATCGGACACATCGACAAACTCGAACTGCTGGACGCTCTGGACTTCGCGAATCGAATATAAACCGCTTTCGATATTGCGCACCGTATCGATTCCTGAAACGCCCTCGAAAAATAGCGAAATCCTGAATTCCTCGGCGCCTTCGAGATAGCGATAAAACCTTTCGACATCGACGCCGACCTCGCCTTGCAAAAACTCCTCCGGCGAAATTTTCCAAAGATATTCCTCGCCGAGATACACGCACCCGATCGGCGACGTCTGTTCCCATTTATCGAATTTGAAAACGATCTCGTTGTCGGAAAGATCTATTTTCACTTTTGCGAAAACAACACCCGTCAAAATCAGCGCAAATAATACGGGTAACGCAATCGATTTAGCGGACATGTTTTTCCTCATTCGTCGCCGAGTTGAATCATATTTATTTCATTATATATATGAAATATAATGTTTCAAGTAATGGTTGGCACATCGTTGCCCGATGGTAAAGGGAGATGTAATTCATGGTGATCGTAACGTTGCGGCCGCGACATGCCAGTCGTCAAATTGGCGCCATATTAAAAACGGGCGCGCTGCCGTCATGCCCTTACGGAATAAAAACGAGATTGTGGTCGTGGCGGCGGCTATGCCGACCGGATAAATTTCGTGGATTGGTTATCGCTATTGCTGGAAAATTGCCGGAGACCGGACTCGAACCGGTACGATGCATGCATCGAGGGATTTTAAGTCCCTTGCGTCTACCTATTTCGCCACTCCGGCAATCGCATATTAATTAACCGATTTGTTCGCGAAAGTCAAGATATTTCTCAACATAACAAGATTGCTGTTTTTTAATAGAAAAAAATAAAAATTCTGACAAATAAGATATTTATTGCCATTTTAGATTCTTTCGATATACTCCAAAGTTGGTGTAGAATACAATTTGATATGTTATTATAAATCCTTATGTTACAACGCATTGAAAGAAATATAGATCGCGATCTTGGGTATCGGAACACCGTTTTTGGAGAACCGGGAACCGATAAGCCATATATTTTATCGGCGATGAGATTTAAAATACAATTCACGATACATATAAGATTATAAGGAGCAATAAGATATGAAAAAATACACTAAGGATGAGGTTTCAAAATTCGAAGCGAAAGATGTTCACGAGGTAATCGGCACCGTTATGCTCGCCGACGGATATGACCTGGTAGTCGATCTCGACCGGTCGCAGGGACAGATTCTATACGATGCTAAATGGAAAAAGCCCTATCTCGATTTCTTCAGCTATTTCGCCAGCAATCCAGTAGGCCACAACCACCCGAAGATGCGCGATCCGAAATTCCTCGACGAAATTGGCAAAATCGCGATTCATAATCCATCGAATTCCGACCTATACACAGTCGAGATGGCAAAATTCGTCGCGACATTCAGCCGCGTTGCAATGCCCGATGGGATGGAGCATCTATTCGTCGTGGCCGGCGGCGGACTCGCTGTCGAAAACGCACTCAAAACCGCTATGGATTGGAAGGTGCGCAGGAACCTCGCGAAGGGAATCGGAACCGGTGAAAATCCTATCGGCACGAGGGTTATGCATCTGGAGAAGGCCTTCCACGGTCGCACCGGCTATACGATGGCATTGACAAACACCGCCGATCCGCGGAAATACATGTTCTACGCCGGATTCGACTGGCCGAGAGTGAGCGCGCCGGCCGCAAAGTTCCCAATCGAAGGCAAGAATCTCGAGGAGGTTATAGCCCTTGAAAAGAAATCGCTCGAAGAGATCGAAGCGGCGTTCAAGGCAGACCCGAACGGCATTTGCGCTTTCATTATCGAGCCGATCCAGGGCGAGGGCGGCGATAACCATTTCCGCAAGGAATATTTCATGGCCGTTCGCGAGCTTTGCGACAGGTTCGATGCAATTCTCATCTACGACGAGGTTCAAAGCGGAATGGGAATCACCGGCAAGACATGGGCGTGGCAGCATCACGGAGTCGAACCGGATATACTCTGCTTCGGTAAAAAGACACAGGTTTGCGGAATCGTTGCTGGGCCGCGTATCGACGAGGTCGAGAAAAATGTCTTCGTGGAATCGAGCCGTATAAATTCGACCTGGGGTGGTAACCTCACGGATATGGTAAGATGTCGTAAATATCTCGAGATTATCGAGGAGGATAATCTTATCGAGAACGCTGCGAAAATGGGCGGAAAACTCCTCGATGGCCTTCGCAAAATCGAGTCCGGATTCGAGGAGGTTACAAATTCCCGTGGAAAGGGTCTGATGTGCGCGTTCGATCTGCCCGACGGCAAATTCCGGGGCGAATTCCTCGCCGCATGTATGGATAAAGGGATGATCGTTCTGCCGTGCGGCACGTGCACCGTTCGATTCCGCCCGAGCCTCAACGTCGAAGCTTCGGACATCGACCGCGCGATGATTATTATCGCCGAGGTGCTGACCGAGATGAAGGATTAGAAGCCGGAAATCACTGGCAAAATCGACGTGGTTATCACACGTAAAAAAAGGGGCGAATCGAATTCGCCCCTTTGCTTTTTGCAAGGATAGTTCGAGATAAGCAGGTTTTTAAATCCGCTCATTAAGTCGCTTGTTTTCCTCTGCTATATCATCGAGTTGTTTTTCGAGTATCTCTTCGCGGTCGGAACGTTTGACATGAATGTATCTATACATCATATATAGCGAAACCAGCAAAATGCCCCATGCGATACTAACCTGATATATAGGCTCAAAACCCACCACGCTGGTAATCACCATCGCAATGGATAAAACCGCTATTGCTATCGCCCAAAAAAGCATGGAAAACTACTCGAACGCCTTATTCAGGTTTTCGTTATAGATCGTGATGGTCGCTTTTGAACGAAGCTCTTCCATTTTTTTATCGACGGCCTCGCGGAACCTATGGTCGGTCATCTCGCGCTCGAGCTGGTCTTTGATCTGGTCGAATGGCGTCTTGCCAGCCGGAAGCTTTTCCACAACCTTGACGGTGATGAAATTGCCGTCGTTACCCACGGGACCGACAATATCTCCGGCTTTGGCGTCGAGGAGCATAAGTGTAATCTCCATCCTCGGATCGTTCCAATCTTCATTGCGGGATTGATCGCTGGTTTTTTGGCGATAGTTCTCGACCTGATCTCCCTCTGGAAGGTGCATTTCTTCGATGTTATACTCATTATTCTTATCTGCTGTAAGATCGATTGTATTCAGTTTATCTATCGCTTTTTTGGCTTCCTCCTCGTCCGGCGACCAGATAGTGATAACCCTTGCCGTCGGTGGCCGCATATATCTATCGGTTTCGTCGTATTCCTTGCGAACCTCGTCGGCTGTGGGTTTCACCTCGGCCCGGATCACGTTTTCATAATAAAACTGGAGCAATGCGTTTTCCTTCAATTGATTATAAATTTCCTGCAATTTCGGGTCGTTTTCGATTCCGGCGCTTTTCGCCTCTTTGAGCATCAGCTTGTTGTCGATTACCTCGTCGAGGCGATATTTGGCCTCTTCGGGACGGATTTTGCGATCATCACGACGTTGCGACTCGAAGAGCATTTCCTTCGTGCGGTTCGAGTTATCATCGTCGAAACTGCCGATCTCCGATGCGGTGATCTCGATGCCATTGACATCGGCCACAACATTCTTCGACGGTGCCTTCTGCCCGAATAGGGCAGCGGCCAAAAATAGGATCGATACGATTAGAACTGAAGTCCGTTTCATGGTTAAACCTCCTGAATTAGGTTTGTTTTGTGAAATACTCGATAAATATTTTTTCTATTATGTCAAATCATTTGAAAAAATCACTCCGCCTGGATATACTGCACTTACCGAGATAAACGCCCCGCCCTCGTCGGTGATTTCCGCCATCCAGTGCCTTGGTAGTTCACACAATAGATTAACAGTAATAATATGCCGAATCGGAGAATCAAACAAGCCATTTTATCGATTATCCAACAAAATATGGTGAATTGCGAAGCGCCGGAAATAATTGTATATTTGAAATGACCGTAGAAGCTCCCGCTTGCGGATAACGACTGGAGAGGTGGATGATTCACCCGAAGCGGGTCGTTTTTTTGAGATAGCGCAATAATTATCCGAAAAAGGTGGACAACATGAATCCACTTCTATTTGCAATAATCGGTGTTTTCGGGATATTATATTTCGCCGGATGGCTGGTTAATGTTGGCCATTGGGATTCCCGGAAAAAAATCCCCGTCCGGGCTACGCTGTGGTTTCCTATGCTTGCCGGACTAATTTTCGTTGCAGTAGATATATATGGTTTCACGGTTTTTCCGAACGGCACTCCCGTAATAGGCCTGGCATTGGCCGCGCTTCTCGCGCATTTTTTCCTTTTCATCGGAACTATCGTTCAAGCTTATAAGCTCGAAAAACACCGCTGCCCCAAATGCGGCAGGTGGATGGAGATCGAAAAAGTGGTATCCGATACGGATATCGACGAGGCTTATGTTGTTAAAACAACAAAGCGCTGTGTTTTCTGCGATTACGAAGAGACAAAGGAGAAAAAGAGCATCGAGGGGTTAGGCCATGTTACAACTTTGGATTATTTCATTAAATCGAAAAAAGAGAAAAAGGAAAATCCGGATGTGGATGTCGAGAGGATAAAGGCGGATGAAACCGGGAACGAAGGTTAGTCTATGCCGAACAAATTCGAGTTAATTATTGACTTTTCCGGGCAGTGGAAATATTATTCAAGGCTAAAAATGTCTTTCCTTCATCGGAGAAATAATGGATAAGAAAATAAGAATTCTCCTCGCCAAACCTGGCCTCGACGGACACGATCGAGGGATAAAGATTATCGCCAGCGCTCTCCGCGATGCTGGCATCGAGGTTATCTATGCGGGGTTGCGTCAAACGGCAGAATCCATCGCGGAGGCCGCGATTCAGGAGGATGTCGATGCCGTCGGGCTAAGCATACTTTCCGGCGCGCATATGACCCTTTTCCCGGCGACAAAGAAAAAGCTCGTCGAAAAGGGCGCGGAAGATATACTCCTTTTTGGCGGAGGAATCATTCCGAAAAGCGATATAGTCGCGCTTCAGAAGATCGGAATCGGGATGATCTTTACACCGGGAACATCGACGACAGAGATCGTGGATTACATCAAAACGACGCTCGGTTAAAATCTGACGATCCGCAGGTAAAATCGAATTTGCCGAAGACCGACATCTTCCATAATCTATCCCCACCGGTCGCCCCCTATTACCTTTCACCTATTCATAAGCTATACGTTAATTATCAGAATAGGTGTGTCTAATAATGGTTAAATCTTTTTGTTAAATTTGCAGCGATCCTTCGGAATATCCACCACGCGAGGATCGCCTTTAAAATGTCCGGAACGATAAAAGGAAGGACACCAACGGAAATCGCGAAACCGAGGCTAATCTCTTTGCCCATAACAATCGGTGCCATGAAATACATATACACGACTCCGAATAGATAGATGGGAATAATAGCGAGGACGAAAAAGAATGGAGAGCGCTTCAATCTGCTTCCATCAGAACCGGAAAGACCGGCTATAGCCGCCGCTATCGGGAATGCGAGGGCATAGCCGAAACTCGGCGATAGGACAACCTGAACTCCACCGCGAAATCCGGCGAAAACCGGCAGACCCAATAGGCCTATTATCAGGTAAATCCCCTGGCTCGTGGCTCCGATCATAGACCCCGCTACCGCGCCGGAAAGGAGCACCGCAAACACCTGCAATGTCCACGGAACGGGTGGAATCGGAATTGCGATCTGCGCCGTGACGGCCGTCAGGGCCACGAAAACCGCGCTGTAAGCGATTTTCTCGGTCGGTTTGAGACGTTTCTTTAATCCTCCGGTGCGTATTTTCGTGCCTCCTCTTTTCCCCGTAATACCCGGAGAGCGCCAATTGCGAGCGCGTCCATCTCGTTTTCCCCCGGATAGACGCTCACGCCGCAGCCAAGCGCCGCAACCGCCTTGGTGATACCCCCACAGAGCAAATTCGATCTGGCCATCCCGCCGGTGAGAAGGACCCGATCGACCGACTCGCCGTCGAATGCCGGAAGCAGCGTCGTGATATTCTTGGCGATCTGGTAAGTCAGAGCCTCGAAGACCTCTGCGGCTTCGGGGTCGCCATCGATAACGCGATTAGTGATCTTGCGGAAATTCGATGTTCCGAGAAGATCGATAAGACCGCCCTTGCCCTTGTTGAGCTGCTTGAGTTCTTTATGGGAATACTTGCCGGAAAAGCACAGCTCGATAAGCTGTCCGGTCGGAATGGAACCGCTTCGTTCCGGCGTGAAAGGTCCCTCGCCGTTCAGGCCGTTGTTGACATCGATGTATCGACCCTTTTTATGTGCACCGATAGTTATTCCACCGCCCATATGCGCCACAATGAGATTTAGATATTCGTAAAATGTGCCGTTTTCCTCGGCATAACGTTTCGCGGTTGCGATCTGGTTTAGGGCATGGCTTATAACCTTGCGGCGAATCTCCTTGATGCCGGTTATCTTCGCCCGGGTCGGCACCTCATCGACAACCACCGGATCGATTATGAATGCCGGCTTGCCGGAATCGCCGACCAACTCCGCAGCGATTAGGCCGCCGAGGTTCGATGCGTGTTGACCGTTCACTCCGATTCTCAGGTCGTTGCAAAGCTCCTCATCGACTATATAGGTCCCGTGTGGAATGGGCTTAACGAGGCCTCCGCGCGCCGATATAGCATCGAGGTCGTCGACCGTAAGATCGAGGTTTTCCAATGCTCGGAGAACGATTCCCTTACGAAATTCTCCTTGCTCGGTGATATTCTTGCCATTGAACGGTTCGAGCTCCTCTGCGGAATGCTTCAGCTCTTCGGCGAAAATCTCCCTATCCCCCTCGAAGACCGCGATCTTCGTCGATGTCGAACCGGGATTCACGACCAGGATACGGTAATCCTTGAAGAATGTATCCTTAGGCGTGCAAACCCACTTTTCGGGGAAGCGCGCTAAGGCCGCCTTTACCGAAAGGACGATGTCCTCGGTTTTGCAATCTATGGATAGATCGACGCATTTCGATTTTATTCCAGAAAGAAGTTCGATCCTGGAGGCCTCTGGAAAATGCCCGGAGTAGAAATTCACTATCACGTCGCCGATCTCTGCGTTCGGGCATATCAGGGCGTTGAACTTGCTGATGTGATCGTGGCAACGTCTCAGTATTTCATTCGAGCGGACCTCTCCGGCGATCTTTATCGAACTGAACCGCGAATCTTCTTTAGAGAGCGACGATATAATGCCTTCGGCGGAAGCGGATGCCTGCTTTGCGATGTCGTCGAGAGGCGAATTGTATGATGGCAAAACGATCCCGGCGCGAATCTCCGGAAGGACATCCTCCGGGATTATATCGCGTAGTGTAATGCAGGTCTGGGCGGCGATTCGACCGAGGATATCGGCGTTTGTATATCTGTTCAATGCGACGTCGCCGAAGATGATTAAACCCTTTTGAAAGGCATTTTTGGAAAATTGCTCCGGCATGGAAAAGAGGACCGACTTCGATACGGTGGCTTCGCCGAGTATCGCAGCAGCCGGTTCGAGAAGACGTTTTTTGTAGTTCCCGATACCGCCGATAACCATGTCGGCATGTCCCTCGCGGACGGCCATTATCCCGAAAAAGACTGGATTCGATATCGTCTCGCGTGCTGAATCCAGGTTTTTCGTTCCGTGCGTTTCTTCTGGAAGGTCGCGAAATGCACGGGCGAATTCGTCGATCAATTCGTTATTATCGAGATCGACGAATGCGCTTTCCTGCATGGCGAAATCGAGCCTCGTCGGGTCGGCATGTGCGAGTTTCTCGCCGATTACATCACGAATCTCCTCCTCGGAAGCGAGGAAAACTGGCCGTATGTATCGAACAAGATAGCTCACGGCTTCTATAATGCGCGGGTCTCTGCTGTCGATGACTATGGCGGTCGGACGTTTGTTGCTTCCAGCAATTTTTTCGTCCAAAACGGAAGCGAGATCGTTCATTGTTGTCTCCATTGTTCTGCAAGTTTAACGATTATGAAAATGTATAATTTTTTCTATCCAAGTCAAACGATAATCGCAGAGAATATCTATTCGATATTGCA
>CAYNTG010000002.1:8986-47284 GCA_964400105.1 uncultured bacterium | reverse complement strand
GGGCTCGTCGGCCGACGCCCCCCGAAGGCGCACACAGATATATAAATTCAATCACCTTTACCCGGACACCCAACTGCCAATATAGCCTTGCGGAACAATTATTATGGAGTATAATTAAAAAATTATTTCGACTTTAAGGCGAAAGCATATATGAACGCAAAGAAACAATTCGAGATACTCAAGCGACGCATCGTTGAGGTGATTCCTGAGGATGAATTCCTGACAAAAATTGAAAAGTCGATTAAAACGAAAAAGCCATTAAAGGTCAAACTCGGTTGCGATCCGAGCAGACCCGATTTGCATATCGGCCATGCTGTTGTGCTTCATAAGCTTAGAGAATTTCAGGACCTCGGACACGAAGCGATCCTCGTCGTTGGCGATTTCACCGCAATGATCGGCGACCCTTCCGGGAAAAACAAAACGCGGCCTCAATTGACATTCGAGGAAACGCGCGAAAATGGGATGACATATCTCGATCAGGCCTCGAGGATTCTCGATCCGGACAAAACGAAAATCGTCTATAACTCGCAATGGCTCGGCAAGATGAATTTCTCCGAGATTATCCGGCTCGCATCGACTTACACCGTCGCGCGAATGCTCGAACGGGACGATTTCAACAAGCGTTACACCTCCGAACAACCGATCGGCGTCCACGAGTTTCTCTATCCGCTCGCGCAGGCGATGGATTCGGTCGCGCTCGAGGCAGATATCGAACTCGGCGGAACCGATCAGAAATTCAATCTGCTCGTCGGGCGCGACGTCCAACGCGAATATGGAATCGAGCCGCAGGTAATAATGACGATGCCGCTGCTGGAGGGCACCGACGGTCGGCGCAAGATGAGCAAATCATACGATAACTATGTCGGTCTGACGCAGGAGCCGGTCGAGATGTTCGGAAGGCTTATGAGTATGCCCGATTCCATGATCTTGAAATACTACGAACTCGCAGCTTTCGCCGAACCGGAGCTGCTTTGCGATGTGAAGTCAAAACTCGATTCCGGCGAAATCAACCCGATGGAACTGAAAAAGGATATGGCGGTAATGGTGATCTCGCTTTATCACGGCGAACAGGACGCTATCGATGCGAAGGCGAAATTCGAGCGGGTATTCAGCGACCGGGAGAACCCGGAGGAGATGCCGCAAGCCGAGTATCCGGCCGGTTCGTCGATATGGTTAGTCGATATCCTTCGGGGAAACGGCCTCGTGAAATCCGGCGGCGAGGCGCGAAGGCTTATCGAGCAGGGCGCAGTCTCGATCGATGGCGAAAAGGTCAACGATTATAAATACGAGCTGAAAATTTTGTCAAAAATAGTAATCAAGGTTGGAAGAAAACGATTCCTCGAAGTTATACCGAAAAAGGAAAGGTTAGAATGATAAAACGAATTGCGTTGCTGGTTATGTTTATAGCTGTAGCCACTATTGGCGACACCGCCGTT
The DNA here is from genome assembly GCA_964400105.1 of uncultured bacterium. GTDB lineage: Bacteria > UBP14 > UBA6098 > UBA6098 > UBA6098 > CAYNTG01. The sequence goes on along the minus strand of CAYNTG010000002.1, from coordinate 45,848 downwards.
AGCACTGCGGCTCAAGACCAGACATATGTCTCCGCAGCAGGAATGGCGAGCCGGTCGTTCGTGGCATGGACGGATAGCCGCGCCGGAACCGCGAATACCAATATCTATGGCAACATAATCGACACCGACGGCTCGTTGGTTTCCGCAGGGATTCCAGTTTGCGTTGCGCCGAGCCTGCAATACGATGTCGCCGTCTCAGCAGGACATAAGTTCACGGCCTTTTGGGTCGATGAACGAACGGCTGATACCTGGAATATTTGGGCGCAGGAAGTAAATATCGACGCGACTATGACCTACGTTAATTATCAGGTTACGACCAACTCGACCGAAAAGGCCAAAATAGCCGCCGACCATCTCGACGACGACGATATCCTCGTCGTTTTTGAGGAATCTGCGACGAACAACACAATTCGCGGTGTGCGCCTTGCATGGGGCGGTTCGAGCTATTCGGTCGCCGGTGCGCTTTTCAATATCTCCGATGGAACCTCAGACGCTTACGCTCCCGACGTCTCTGCCGGCGACACGGATTTCCTCGTCGCATGGACGGACATCGATGACCATGCGGTATATGTGAGAAGAGTCAGCTCGGCCGGTGTGCCTCTTGGATCGGCGCAGATTATTGCGGATTACAGCTCCACAGCTTATGCGCCCGGTCACGCGTCAGTTGCATGGAACGGCACCCAGTGGTTCGTCGTTTGGGATGTCTTTGTTTACGGTCCAGATATAAACATCTATGGGCACTATATAAATTCCAGCGGAGCCCCGACCGGCGTGGAGATTGGCATAGCTGTCGCCTCGCAGGCGGAAAGCTACCCGGATGTCGCATTCGACGGGGTCGGATTCTTCGTCGTTTTTCAGGACACGAGAGATATACTTGCTAATATATATGGGATCAGAGTAGTCGGAAGCTCCGTAGAATCGGAGGCGGCAGTTTCAACCGGTTCCTATAACCAAAATATGCCGAGCGTCGCGTGGAACGGAACCTACTACGATGTCTTCTGGCAGGACTACCGGGGGACCTACAATTGGGATGTATATACCACGCGCGAGGAACCTACTCCGTGGGCCGGACCCTCAGCGTCGCCATCCTCACCGCCCGATATGGGCGCTTCGAGCTGTCTTCGCCAGGCGGCTGTTATGAACCTCGACGACTCGGATGGGATAACCACATCGACGATAGTGTTCACGGCTAACGGAACGACCTACGACATCACCGATCCCGAACTCACGTTCGGCTCCGGCACGCTCACATTCACTCCTGCGAGCAACTGGCCGCAAAATATCTGGATCGAGTGTTGCCTCGATGACGCCGAGGATATGACAGGTTTGGCTATCTTGAATCCGGTGTGTTGGGATTTCATGATCGATCTTACCGATCCCGTTTTCGGGACGGCGAACCCGGCAGACGAGGACTCCGCCGGTGCCGGAGCGGTGCCTATCTCGATCGGTGTTACCGATGCCGGATGCGGTGTATCGACCACGAATATGGGATTCCAGATCGAAGGCACATGGTTCGTCCACGGAACTTCTTCCGCTGTAAGCTGGGATGGTTTAAAGATGCATTTCGATCCCTCCGCAGAGGGGATCGCGTTCGAGCCTTTCGACACGGTCGATGTCTGCGCGAGGGTTCGCGATCGCGCGGAATACTGCACCTCGAACGAGATTACAACGTGCTGGAGCTTTTATACAACCGGAACGAAGATCTACGGCGCCGTTTTACTCTCCGGAGAGTCCGACCACTCCGGCGCGACGGTCGAGGCGCGATATGGCGATAGCCTTTGGAGCGATATTACAGACGCTTCGGGAAACTACAGCATCCCCGGCGTGATGGGTGTCGATGGAATTACCGTAACCGCTTATAAAGCAGGATTTTCGGATTCTACTGTGACCGTAGATATGGGTGGTGGCGGTTTCGGTCTGGCCAACTTCATACTTTTCCCGAGGGTTAATCTATACTTCTCCGATTTCGAGGGGGACGACGGCGACCTCGACTCGATGGCATTCGACTATTATTACGACTGGGAATGGGGTGTGCCGACCTCCGGACCTGGAAGCGCACACAGCGGGACCAAATGCTGGGCGACAAAGCTAAATCATAATTATAACGATTCGAGCCAGAGCCGTTTGATTCTCGGCCCGGTGAATCTTCCGGCGGCGTCTTCACCGACATTGACATGGTGGCAGTGGTATCGTTTTCAGGGACCGACGAGCGGTTCCAGTTACCACGACGGCGGCAATGTCAAGCTTTGGACAAGCTTCACCGATTCGACGCTGCTTATTCCAGACCCCGGATACGACAGAGAGATGACCGTGTGGAATAACTTAATTCCCTATCAGCAGTCCTATGCCGACGACGATAACGGCAATTTCTGGCATCGCGCGTCGGTCGATATTTCTGCATGGGCAGGCATGGATATCTATATCTCATGGGATTTTGGAAGCAGCTCGCGAAACACCGAATCCGGCTGGTTCATCGACGACGTCGCGATTGGATACACCGATTACACCGCGATTTCGAGCGGTTCGAGCATTCCGAAGGCTATGGAGATCGGCGTTCACCCGAATCCATTTAATGCGACATGCGTAATCGAAACCGCCGCTCCGGTAGAGATATTCGATATATCCGGTCGAATGGTTCGCCTACTCGAACATAAATCCAACGGCAAGATCGCCCGGACGGTTTGGAACGGTCGCAACGAAGCGGGCGACGAGCTTCCTTCGGGAATATATTTTATTCGACACTGTGGCTCGACCGGTGAAGCGAAACGTGTCATATTGATGAAGTAGAAATGGAATATCGAAAAGAAAAAGATGGATATATCGTTGTGCTCGAAATCGGCGATGAGATCATCGGATCGCTGATCGAGTTCGCGCGCGCGGAATCGCTCGATGGGGGCGTATTTACCGGAATCGGCGCCCTCGGCGAGGCTGAGATTGGATTCTTCGACCTCGAAAAGAAGGCCTATCGCCGCAAAACGATTAAGATGCAACGCGAATTGATTTCGCTTAACGGGAATTTCGCCTTCGATGGTGAAAATCCAGTGGTTCACGCACATGTCGTCCTCGGCGGCCCGGATTTCGTCTGCGAGGGCGGTCATCTCTTTCGCGGGATAGTCTCCGTGACATGCGAGATCGAGTTCCGCCCGAAAGCGCGAATCGATCGCGATCTCGAAGAAAAAACCGGATTGAAGCTTTGGAAGCTTAATTAAACGCATTGGTAGGATTTAGCATAATAAAAAGTTCGATCCCCCGTGGGCTTGAGAAAGATCGAACACCGAAAGGTTTAAAAATGCAGGTTTGTGTTTTAGGGGCCGGTTATGTCGGTTTGGTCACGGCGGTTTGTGTCGCGGATTTCGGCCACGATGTCCGTTGCCTCGATATCGACGAGGAACGTATCGAATCGCTAAAGCGCGGCGAGGTGCCGTTCTATGAGCCGGGTCTCGACGAGCTTATGAAAAAGAATGCCGCCGCTGGAAGGTTCGATTTTACTACCGATAAAAGGTTTGCAGTCGAGGGGGCGGATGTCGTTTATATCGCGGTCGGAACGCCAATGAATCCGGCGGACGGCACCGTTAACCTCGAATATGTCGAACAAGCGGCGAAAGACATAGCGCCTCTTTTGGCACCGGGAACGATAGTCGTCGATAAAAGCACCGTGCCGGTCGGGACGGCTCGAAAGGTGAAGGCGATCCTTCTCGAAAACGGTGCCCCGGAGGATGTCGAGGTCCTGAGCAATCCGGAGTTCCTTCGCGAAGGAACGGCGGTCGGCGATTTCATAAAGCCTGATCGAGTCGTTATCGGATCGGATTCCGAATCCGCCGCAAAGAAGCTCGCGAGCGTATATCAACCGTTGATCGACGACGGTCGCCAAATCCTTATTACATCTATCGAGGCCGCAGAGTTGGTTAAATATGCATCTAACGCATTTTTGGCTCTCAAAATCACTTTTATCAACGAGATTGCCCTCCTCGCAGATAAAATCGGTATCGACGCGACCGAGGTTGCAAAGGGGATCGGACTCGATAGTCGCATCGGCGCGAAATTCCTTCGACCGGGACCCGGTTATGGCGGAAGTTGCCTTCCGAAAGACACGAATGGATTGATCCATATCGCGGATGAGTTCGGGGCAAAACTGAATCTGGTGAAAACGGCTATCGAAACCAACGACGATATTCCACTGCAACTTGTGAATCGAGTCGAAGAGGCTGCTGGAGGACTTAAGGGCAAGAAAATCGGTGTTCTCGGGCTCGCGTTCAAGGGCGGAACCGACGATGTTCGGTATTCACCAGCGATAAGACTTATCAATGGGTTTATCGGGAAAGGCGCTTCGGTCAAGGCGTTCGACCCAAAAGCCGAAAAGCTCGCACGACGCGAGCTTAAAGAATCGATCGAATATGCCGCCTCCGAATTCGATGCCCTCTCCGGCGCGGATATCGCGGTTATCGCTACCGAATGGCCGCAGTTCGGACAGATCGAGCTGGCGAAAATTGCAGAACTACTCGATGGCAATATCCTCGCCGACTTCCGCAATCTCTTCGACCCCGAAAAAGCGAAAGCGGCCGGTCTCGTCTATCTTGGAATGGGTAGAATCTGATTTTCGCCGCGATGGCGGGGCGTCGTTCCGTCGAGCATAGCTCGACGGGCCGTCGGGCCGGTTGAAATGCATTTCCTCCAAAAACCTCGATTTCCATAACCGGCCCGACGTCGGCCATCCGGTCGGCTTTCGCTAACGATGGGATCGATCGGATTTGTCGAATAATTGCGAGTTAAATCGCTTGTCCCGATTGTCATGGGCCGACCGGATGGCCACGACGCCCCCTCGTAAATCATCCTATTCTACCGGATAGCGTAGCCAGAAGCGGTTTGTGCCGAGCGTGTTTTCGGGCGATGGCCGAAGCGCGACGCGCGTGGTATCGCCAAACTCGGTATGGGTTTTCGACCATGCAAATGTGCTGTCCGAACCGGCATAGAGAATGAAATCGCCGTGACCGACGGTGAGCGTAACGTAGGTCGAATCGCCGGTATTGCGACGCATAATAGGTCGAATTGCGCCGAAATTGAAAACTGCGAGGAAGACGTCGGTGCTTTCCGCGCCGGCATCGACGGTGAGGATCGCCGGGTTATCGACATAGTATGGCAGAGAGTTGATGATTGCGTAATTTTCACGTTCGCGATATATAATATCGGTGCCTTTTTCCGGCACCCCGAACGCCGAGGACATTATCACAGCGGCGCGCTTGGCGGTTTTATTGAACCATGCATTATCGAGGGTCGGTTTTGGTTCGCAGCTTCCGGCGAAATGCCATTTTCCGTCGGCATAAAGCTCCGTCCATGCATGGTTATTATCGCTGGTCGCCCAATACGGAGTCCATGCTTCGCGCGCCGGAATTCCAACCGCCCTAAGGGCGCTGACATACACGATCATCATCTCCTCGCATCGGCCATAGCCGGAGCTTAACGTGTGAAAGACCCCTTGATCCTGCCTTTGGGTCTGCTTGAAACCGACGCGTTCTCCGCACCAATAATTCACAGCGATAGCGGCCTGCGAGGCAGTTTCAATCGTATCGAGGATCGGACCGAGCTGGTCGAGAAAGAACCTGCGGTAATATGTCAAAGGCTCCTGCGAAACTTGATTTGGCAGAATATAATGCAGGAACAGGTCATCGGAAATCTCGTCTCCCCAGGGGAATCTATCTTTTGCTTCGTATGCTAAACGAACCTCCTCGATAAGGCTGTCTTTATCGAAAGCGACGAGATTGATCGCCGGGGAATTTGCTATCAAGAAGGCCACTCCCGGCCGGATTGATGGATCGGTCTCGACAAGCGCTTCCTCGAGAAAAATCCTATTCTCACCGGCATTGTCGAGGTTTCGTTCGATCTTCGCGTGCAATGAATCGTCCAGGATGGTCGAATGCCAATCCGCCGCGAAGCATAATACTGCGAAAAACATGATATAAATGGCATATCTCATTGTGCTTCCTTTTTTTAAGAAGATAACTCAGATTGCCATACTTGTCAAGGGTATAAACGCCTCTAAATAAATGGGTAAAACTCCCCATTTTTTTCTTGCGATATGCCCCGTTCGTTCATATAATCATATAGATGTTTTGTTGAATGGGGCTATAGCTCAGTTGGGAGAGCGCGTGACTGGCAGTCACGAGGTCAGGGGTTCGAGCCCCCTTAGCTCCATTATTTTATTATGGCATCAGTTCCCGATGCCTTTTCTGTAATGAAAGATATTAAGGGCATATTTTCTACCAGTGCTGCACTGGCCGGCGCTTTGACCATCGACGAACTTCTGAGATTGTTGATGGATACAGCCGCTGATATTACCGGAGCAGAGGCAGGGAGCGTCCTCCTTCTCGATAGATCTACAGGTGATCTCTTTTTCGCGGTAGCCACCGGCGAAGATGGAGCTAAACTCTCGGATGTTCGCCTTAAACCTGGAGAGGGGATCGCAGGTTGGGTTGCTAAGACCGGTAAGGCTGCGTTGGTCAACGATGTCAACTCCGACGACAGGCATACGGCTGCCGCCGACGACCGATCCGGGTTTAGAACAAATTCCCTCGTAGCCGTTCCCATGATCTTCGACGGGACCGTTATCGGCGTTCTTGAGGCCGTCAACAAAAAACGGGGTGGATTCGACGATTCAGATTTGGGCGCACTGAACGCATTTTCAGGATTTGCTTCCGTCGCTGTTTCGAACGCGAAGAAATTCGAGCAACTCACAAATCAGAATGTAGAGCTCAGGCAGCAGGCATACGGACGTTGGATTCTCGTCGGTCGATCCAGGCAGATCTCCGAACTGCGCGATCTTATCGAGCGTGTCGCGCCGACATCGACAACCATCCTAATTACCGGAGAATCCGGCACGGGAAAAGAGGTTGTAGCCCATCAGATACACGAACATTCTCAAAGGGCAAATGGCCCGTTCGTCAAGGTTTCATGTGCCGCGATCCCGGAAACCCTTCTGGAAAGCGAGCTTTTTGGGCACGAAAAGGGAGCATTTACCGGAGCCAACGAAAGGCGTATCGGGCGCTTCGAGGCAGCATCCGGAGGAACGATCCTCCTCGACGAGATCGGCGAAATCTCAAATACCGTCCAAACGAAACTTCTGAGATTTCTTCAGGAAAAGGAGTTTGAGCGTCTCGGTTCCGGGAAAACGATAACCAGCGATGTCCGTTTGCTCGCCGCGACAAATCGCGATCTCAAAAAAGCGGTCGAATCAGGTATCTTCCGCGAGGACCTGTTCTATCGCCTGCATGTTTTCCCGGTCAAGGTTCCGCCACTTCGGAATCACCGTAAAGATATTCCGCTTCTGATCGAGCATTTTCTGAACAAGCTTTCATCCGATTTTCCGCATTCGCTACGCGAGGTCGATGAAGAAGCGATGGCGAGACTCATCGAATATCGATGGCCGGGCAATGTTCGCGAACTCGAAAACCTCCTGGAACGGTTTGCCGTGGTCGCTCGAGGCAATGTGATCACGATCGATATGCTGCCATCGGAGATTACCGATGGAATAGCTCAAGCGAAGCTGTCCAGCGCTGAATTTTCACCCGATATTACACTGCCGCAGGCCGAGGAAATGCTTATTCGCAGGGCACTCGAAAGAACCGGTGGAAATGTATCGAAAACGTCAAGGATGCTCGATATCTCACGCGATAAATTGCGCTATCGACTCAAAAAATTTAACATCAAAACAAAGCAATATCGTTAAACGTTCTCGCCAACTGTCCGATCGAGTCTATTGCACTAATTTTAGATAGATATAAAAAAACCGCATGGGATGACCAATATTTGCCGACTACCCCCTGAACGGTCGACCAAACACGGTATTCCATGCGGCTTAATAATTATCCGTGCCACAAAAAGAGTTTTTCTTCTATAATACCATTACATAGAATAATAGATATAAATTATTAAGGGTCAAGTTTTTTTATACTTTATTAGACTCGATATATATTTAAGCTTAAACCTTTGTATTCCAGAACGTTGAAAATTTTGCTCGATCGAAAAGTTTTCCACTGGAGATCGCTGAAAAACAAGTATATACTTTATAAACCGATAGAATGCTAAGATTATATCATTGCCCTACAATCCTTGGGACGAGCGAAGCGAAGCAATCTCCATTGGCTTGTTCTCACGATTTTTTAACCACATGATTCCACACAAAAAGTGATTAATTATTTATATGTTGTGATTAATAATCGATACTTACGGTAAAACAGCACGGACAGAATTGTGGCATCGGGGTCACGCGACCGCGTGGCCGACGTCGGGCCGGATTGTTGAAAGTCGTGTGAATCGTGGTATATCTGTAGTTCGGCCCGACGGCCTGACGAGCCAAGAATGCTCGTTGGCCGATGCCCCCATCGCAAAAAAAGGGCAGATGAAAATCTGCCCTTTTTTATCCAATCAACGGATTATTTATTCGACGACCTCGTAATCGGCGTCCTGCACGGGGCCTTCGTCGTCGGATTGGTCGTCAGATGGTGGAACCTGTGCTCCGGGAGGCGGCGTTCCTGGTTGAGCTTGCTGCTGTTCTGCTTGATTGTAAAGCTCCTTGGAAGCCTCGTGCCATTCCAACGTCAGCTTTTCGGACTTGGCCTCGATATCTTCGATGTTATCGCCCTTCAATGCCTCCTGCAATGCCTTAAGTGCCTCGGTTACCTTATCCCTCTTTTCGGACGAGAGTTTGTCGCCGAAATCCTTAAGCTCCTTTTCGGTCTGATATGCAAGGCTATCCGCTGCATTGCGCGCATCGACGGCTTCTTTATGCTTCTTGTCCTCATCGGCGTTGGTTTCCGATTCCTTCACCATTTCATCGATCTCTGAGTCGCTAAGCCCGCTCGATGCTTCGAGGCGGATGGATTGGGCTTTGTTCGTGGCCTTGTCGGTCGCAGTCACTTTAAGGATTCCGTTGGCGTCGATATCGAAAGTAACCTCGATCTGCGGAACCCCTCTCGGAGAATGCGGAAGGCCGGTCAGGTAGAACTTGCCGAGCGATTTGTTGTCGCGGGCGAATGGACGCTCTCCCTGCAGGACGTTGATTTCGACCTGCGTTTGATTGTCCGCAGCGGTAGTGAAGTTTTCGGTGCGCTTGGTCGGGATCGTTGTGTTACGCTCGATCATCGTCGTGGCCTCTCCGCCGAGCGTCTCGATCTTGAGCGAGAGTGGCGTAACATCGAGAAGCAGGATGTCCTTGACATCTCCGCCGAGAACGCCACCCTGAATCGCGGCGCCCATCGCGACGACCTCGTCCGGGTTAATTCCCTTATGTGGTTCTCTTCCGAAAAGCGCCTTCACGACCTCCTGCACCCTCGGCATCCTGGTCATTCCGCCGACCAATATAACCTCGTCGATTTGGTCTTTGGAAAGCTCTGCATCCTTAAAGGCCATCTCGACCGGCTTTTTAACGCGGTCGATAAGGTCATCGACGATCTTCTCGAGTTCGGAACGTGTCAACGAGTAGTCGAGATGCTTCGGCCCGTTATCGTTGGTGACATAGGGCAGGTTGATGTTCGTCGATGTGGTGCTGGAAAGCTCGACCTTTGCCTTTTCAGCGGCCTCCTTGAGACGCTGAATTGCCATGGGGTCTTTCGAGAGATCGATCCCCTGATCGACCTTGAATTTTTTGACGAGCCATTCGATAACGCGTTGATCGAAATCGTCTCCGCCGAGATGGGTATCGCCGTTTGTGGATTTCACCTCGAAAACGCCGTCGCCGATATCGAGGATGCTTATATCGAACGTGCCTCCACCGAGATCGAAAACAGCTATCTTCTGATTCGATACCTTTTTATCGAGGCCATAGGTGAGGCTCGCCGCCGTCGGCTCGTTGATAATTCGTAGGACGTTCAAACCGGCGATCTTGCCGGCGTCGGTTGTGGCCTTGCGCTGGTCGTCGTTAAAGTATGCTGGCACCGTGATAACGGCATCGGTAACCTTCTCGCCGAGGTAGTTTTCTGCGTCGGTCTTCAGCTTCTGAAGAATGATCGCGGAGATCTCCGGCGGCGAATATACATTGTCGCCGATCTTCACGCGGGCGCTGCCGTTCTCTCCCTCGACAACCTCGTATGAAACCTCCGAAATCTCATTTTTGACCTCGCGGAAACGCCTCCCCATGAACCTCTTGATGCTGTAAATGGTTCGATGCGGGTTCGTAACGGATTGCCTTTTCGCCAAAATACCCACGAGACGTTCGTTGTTTTTGGCAAATGCCACGATCGAGGGGGTCGTTCTGCCGCCCTCGGAGTTCGGGATCACGGTCGGTTCGCCGCCCTCTATGACGGACACACAACTGTTCGTAGTCCCGAGGTCTATGCCGATAATCTTTCCCATATTATTTCCTTTCATTTGATTTTTTCATCTGATTTAAAATCGGTCAAAATTCCGAATCCGGCGAACAGGTTCCGGTGTTTGGACTATTCGTTTATGTCATTCCCGGCAGGTCGGAGGCGTCGCATATAACGCCATCCTTCTTATAGAGTCGCTGAACCCGCTCCGAAAGACCTGTGAGTATCTCATAGTTGAGCGTCCCGGCCCAAATTGCGTGATCCTCCGCCGTGATCGAGCCGCCGTTGTCCTCGCCGAGGATAACGACCTTGTCGTCGAGCTCGATATGGCCGTCCGTTACATCCGCCATCGCCATGTCCATACATATCCGCCCGACGATAGGATATCGCTTCCCCCGCACGAGGACGAATCCCCGATTCGAGAGTGCGCGGCGAAGACCGTCCCCATAACCCACGCGGATAACCGCTATCCTCTCGCGACCGCGTGTCGTGTATGTTCGACCATAGCTTATGCTCGTTCCTGAGGGATACTTCCGAAGCTGGATTACCCGACTGTAGAGCGAAAGGATCGGCGTAACGCTCACGCTGCCGACCGCCTCCGAGGATGGATAAAGCCCATACGCGAGGATCCCCGGCCGGATTCCGTTTCCATACACAGGATGCGACAAAATCCCGGCAGAATTCGAGAAATGCACCAGCGGCGGGGAGATGCCGAGTTTCTTCAACTGCTCGACGACGGTCGAAAAACGGCGAAGCTGAAGCTGCGTGAATTCGACATCCGAGGCGTTGCTCGAATCCGCAACGGGAAAGTGCGAGAATATCCCCTCTATCGAAAGATTAGGGAGCTTCGCTATACGGATAATATCGCCTACCGCATCGGTGAACCAAAATCCGGTGCGGCCCATGCCGGTATCGATCTCGATATGGCAGCCGACGCGCTTTCCACGGCGCTCCCCCTCGGTGGAGAGGGCATGTGCAAATATCTCGCTGACGATATTGGGATGGAGATCGAACTCGACTATAGGCTCGACCTGTTCGAGTGTCGCCGGCGTGAGGATGATTACCTCACCATCGATTCCCGCCTGGCGGATAGCGATCCCCTCGGCGACGGTCGCGATTCCGAAGTGATCGACACCCGCCGAATGCGCCTCGCGGCAAATCGGAACGACGCCGTGGCCGTAAGCGTTTGCCTTGACAGCCAGAATAATCTGGCGGTTATCGACCCAATTCTTGATGTTCTCGATATTCCTATGGAATGCATCGAGATCGACGACGCAATAGGTCTCCAGTTCGAAGCCGTGTTTATCCTTCATAGTGTTAGACCGGTTTTGAAACGGCGATCAACCGATCCCCGGTTTCATCATCCTTATTGCGAAAAGGTGCGGGCCGATGCCGAGGCTTTTCTTCTGAACGAGCCCGTTCTTCTCGACCCTCGGAACGATGATATCGTCCGTGATACCCGTCGCTTTTTTCTGCTCGATAGAATGTCGCTTCGTAACGATGAGCCATAGATCGCCTCCCGGTGAGACGATCCGCGATGCCTCGTCGATGATCGTTTCGGCGCGCCTTTTATCCGGTTCGGAAAACCACGCGAAGATCGTTCCGAAACTCTCTTTTTCTATCCGGGCCAGCTCCATAAAACTCCGGAATTCGGCTTTCACGTGTCCGGCTAGGAGATTCGGCCCATCGATCACGAGGACCTCTTTATCCTTATCGATATTCATCCTCGGCACCAATTCCTCGACAGTTTTCATCTCAAACATTCTTACTCCTTTTTATCTTGGGCTTTCGATAGTCAAAGTTGGTTTGTCAACCCTCACCTCGAAATATAACCATTCGTCGATCTGGTCGATCGGGATTTCGTTCGGGTCCCATTCTGAATCCTTTACGCCGACGATAGCTGCGTCGTCGATGATATCGCTCCCGCATGTCGCCAAAAGCTCGGTCTCATCGACCTTGCCGAACGGATCGATCCGAATCTTGAGCCGGACGACCCTCCCATGAAGCCTGCTATTCCATTCAGCCTGCGGATATCGAAGCTGAATCTGATATTTTGGCCTCGGTGCACGAGGGAGCTCCTTGCCGGTGAGAGGATCGATAATCCCCCCTTTCGTCGGTCGGATATTCATGTTATTCGCAACCTGAATGGAATCGGACTTTTCCACTTTCTCTTCATCTGTCGAAACGAACTCCATCGAATCGGCGAACTCCGGCGGTTTTCTTCTTTCTATATCCGGGGACGCCAATCCGAGGCGAACCTGTGCAAGTTGTGCATGTTCCGTGGAGGGGAAGCTGTCCGACAGGAACGTGTAAAGCGATCCCGCAGCTTCGTAATTGTATGTGATATTCTCGTGGATGAACGCCATCGCGGTTATCGCTTTTACCCTGAACCGGCTTGCAGGATATTGCTCGCAAACGAGCCGGTAATAGGCGATAGCGGAGTCGATTCTCTCGTATGTCAAAAGGAACTCCTCCGCCCGAACGAAGTAATAAGCAACGGTTTTCACTCCAAGCGAGTCGAGCGCCGCACCGCGACCGACGAAATAATCCGCCGCACCGACGGCATAGTCGCTCTCAGGATACTCCTTGAGCAGCGAAGCGAACGCCTCGTCCGCCTTTTTTCGGTCGTTCATTCTATTTGCATAGACCCAGCCGACGCCGTAGGATGCCTTCGGCGCGAGGCTGTCGTCCGGGAAATTTTCGAGGATATATCGATATTCGGAGAGTGCGGAATCGGGCTGATCCAATTCGAGAAGATACATCTGCGCCAAAGCCAGTTCGGTGCCGACGACATCGATCTCGATCGAGTCGGAACTCGATGCAAGCAGGTCTTTGAATTCCTGAAGCCTTGCTATCGAGGCGCTTTTCTGGAGTGCTAATTCGCGGACCTCGCCATGATCGACCTGCGCTGCGGCGGAATCGAACTCGATTTTAGCGACATCGAATATTCCGAAATCGAGGTGAAGATCTCCTCGCTTGAACCATCCCCACGCCGAGTTTTCCGTGCGCGGGAAGAAGATGCACACATCCTCCCAGACCTTGATCGCATTTGTGGTGTCGTCCATGAAATAATGGACGTCTCCTATCCGAAGATCGACCTCCGCCCACCGGTCGTAGAAATCCTCATTTTTTCGCAGGGTCTTGTAGTGTTCGAGTGCCATCTGCAGGCTGTCCAGCTCCGTCAAAGCCTCGCCTATAAGCATCCGCGAGTTGAAGAAATCGGCCGGCGTTATCTCGTCCTCGACGACCTTATTCGCCTCCTCGATGCAGCTTGCGTATCTTCCGTTCACGAAATCGATATTGGCGAGCCGAAAATGCGCGAGGCTCGAAAAGGAGCCTTTCGGATATAACTCGAGATACGAAAGAAATGCCTCTTTTGCCGAGATATAATCTTCCCTTTCGTAGAACAACTCGGCGATCATGAACGCGCTTCTCTCGGCGTAATTTCCGCTCGAGGCCAGTTCCTGAAGCCGCAAGAGGGCGGATTCAAAATCCCCTAATTCATAGACGCAAAGCGTCCGCCAATAATTTGCCTCGGGGACGTAGTCGCTTTCGGGGAAAGCCTCCATAAGCTCGTCGAACTTGCGAACGCTCTTTGCAAACTCGCCGGTTCGATAGAAGCACATTCCGAGAAGGAAAAGGGCGTCGTCAACCCATTTGGTTTCGGGATAATACGCAAGCACCTTCGACGATTTGGTTATCGCGATATCGTATTTGGAATTTGCATCGCCGGGAAGCTCGTCGGTCGTGCTTCGAAGGCGCGATTTCTCGGCGAGATGATAGTTCTTTTTGGCCAGGAAAAAGGTATTATAATAAACACAACCCGATCCAAAGAGAATCATCGCTGTAATGACGAATATGGCGGCTTTTTTCATCGATTCGGTTTATCCCACATGGTTATTTCAAACAGAAATATAACAAAATAAAACTCAGGACACAAGGATTTGCTTCTGCCCATTTAATGCGATGCAGGTTTTATGCCAGTGGATTGTGCCTCAGAACGCTCTTTCGAGGATAAAATCTGCTATCGAGCGGAGGGATTCGGTGCGTTCGCTCTCGCCGATAGCGGCCTTCGCTTCGTCGATGAGATCGGTGGCAATCTCGCGGCTTTTTTCTATCCCATAGAATGCCGGATAGGTCGCCTTCCCGCGCTCCCTGTCCGATCCGATCGGTTTTCCGAGCGCCTTTTCGTCGGCTGTAATATCCAGAATATCGTCGATTATCTGGAACGCCAGGCCCATCTTTTGGCCGAAGATCGAGACGGCTTCGAGTTTCCGGGTATCCGCTCCGGCGATAATGGCGCCGGTTCGGAGGCTCGCGGTCAAAAGCGCCGCCGTCTTGCCGAGATGGATTTTTTCCAATATCTCAGCCGATTGCGGGTTGCCCTCGGCCTCCATATCGAACACCTGCCCGCCGACGAGGCCTTTCGTGCCGATAGCCTTTGCAACATCCGCCACGACGGCGATATCCCCGCCAATCGCGAGAAGCTCGAACGCAGCGGCATGGAGAGCGTCGCCCGCTAGGATGGCCATGGCCTCGCCGAATACAATGTGATTTGTGGGTAGGCCGCGCCTGAGATCGTCGTTGTCCATGCTCGGAAGGTCGTCGTGGATTAGGCTGTATGTATGGATAAATTCGAGCGCGCACGCCGGCGGGTATATCGTGTCGCCCGATCCGCCGCAATATCTGAACGATAGAACGGCGAGGATCGGCCTGAGCCTTTTGCCGCCCGCAAAGACCGAGTATCGCATCGCCTTATGGAGATTGGCCGGTGGTTCGTTTTCGCCCGGAAGGAGCTTATCGAGCCATTCGTTGACTATTTTGCCTTCGCGTTCGAGTATTTTTTTCGCCGATTCCAATACCGCTCCTTCCGTTAATGGTGATAAAATATACAGAACCACGCGGTTTTTGGCAAGGAATTAATGGTGCTGGTGGGTTTGGAAATATTCGAGTGGGCAATGCCCGCAGATGACGCCAGGGGCGTGGCGACTGCTCCGGCCAGTCGATACTCAAATTCTATAACTAACGCCCAAATTCCAAATTAATAAAAATATAAAAAATATAAAGATTTTCCTTTATACTTAGTTGAAAATGGATACCATCCAAGGGCAGGATTTTTGGATTTAGAATGCAAATACATGGTATATAGCAATAATGAGGTGTATTGAAACCTTTTTAAAACCAAAAACGGAGGTACAATAATGAAAGAGAAAACCGAAATACTTATCGTAGGTGGAAGCGCGGCTGGCATTGCGGCGGCAATTTCTGCGAGAAGATATTATCCGGAAAAGAAGATCACGGTCATTCGCAAGAACGAAAAGGTCATGATCCCCTGCGGGATTCCATACATCTTTGGAACTCTCGGCGATATCGACAAGAATATCATCCCGGATACTGTGCTCACAACAAAGAATGTCGATTTGCTTATCGACGAAGTAACTTCGATAGATAAAGACGAAAAGGTAGTCACCACAAAGGGCGGAAAAACTTTCGTTTACGAGAAGATGATCATAGCTACCGGTTCGTTGCCTTTGAAGCCCCGGATTCCCGGTTTTGAATTGGAGAACGCATTTGTCGTTCAAAAAGAAGTTCCATATCTCAAGAAACTTCAGACCGCTTTGAGTTCGGCAAAAGATGTTGTAATCATCGGTGGTGGTTTTATCGGTCTCGAATTTGCCGATGAGTGCAAAAAGAGAGGTATTCCCAATGTCACAATCGTCGAGCTTCTTCCCAAATGCCTTCTGCTTGCGGCCGACGATGAGATTAGCAATCTCGTCGAAGATAAACTCAAAGAGAGAAATATTAACGTCCTGGATAACAGTAAAGTGGAAAAGCTTTTAGGAAATGGCAAAATCGAATCTGTGCAGTTAGATGGTGGCCAGATCATAAAAGCCGATGTCGTTATTGCTGGAATCGGCGTAGTTCCTAATGTCGAACTTGCTGCAAGCACAGGTCTGGATGCGGATAGGCGTCTCGGTGTAAGGGTCGATGAGTTCATGAGAACCAGCGACAAAAATATCTTTGCGGTTGGAGATTGCGCCGCAAAGAAATCTCACCTGAGCGGAATGCCCTCGAACATTCGCCTGGCGTCTATCGCAACTTCCGAAGCGAGAATCGCCGCAGGAAATCTATTCGGGGTTCGCAGGAGAAACACAAGTGCAATAGGCATTTTCTGCACAATGATAGGCGATCTGGCAGTTGGTTCAGCGGGTATGACAGAAAGAATCGCAAAGGAATTGGATATCGAGGTCGTAACCGGTTCATTTACCTCCGTTAATCGTCATCCCGGATGTATCCCCGGTGCCGAAAAAATCGGCGTTAAACTGATATTCGAGAAGGATACAATGGTTCTTATTGGCGGACAGGTTTTCGGCGGATCATCTGTTGGTGAGATAGTTAATTTCATCGGTGCCCTTCTTCAGCATAAGACAAGGGCTTATGAAATTTCTACTTTCCAGGTAGGGACTCATCCCTTATTGACAGCTTCGCCAACAGCATATCAAATTGTTAACGCTGCGGAAATTGCTCTCACAAGCGTTTGATAGCTGAAACGATCTAACAAATCTGAATCGATTTCAAGATTTGTTATCAGTAGGCCTACCGGCAAAATAAAAGCTGGAAAGCCTCCGAATCTGCACGGAACGCGTTTTCGGACTCGTGTGAAGTACACAAGAAAGCAACGCCGCAGGGTGGCAATGCCGCCCTGCGGCGTTTCGATTACGGGGTGACCAAACTTCCGGTGGCTGAGTGGGGCTTCAGCCCGTATCGAAGCCCGAGCAAAAAACGGGGCGACCATCGGTCGCCCCGTTTTTGTTTTCGTAGTGGACGGTCTCGCGTAGGCCCGTTCGAGTGGGCGGGCGTAAAACCCGCCGATGCGCCTATTTTAGATAAACTTCCCTTTCTCCTATTCTCGCCCGAACCAGATAGACGCCGGAGCCGATATTATCTTCGGTTGCCAGACGATCTCCGTAGGGGCGAGGTCTCCTCGCCCCTACGCCGACGGGTCGGGAGACCCGTCCCCTACGGAAATTCCCGCCGCTTTGTCCGTCATCATTTCGCCCGGTTGAATAATCGATTTATTTGGATGTTAAAACTCGCCCCATTGCTCTTTGAGTGGCGCAGCGGCGTTATCGAGTCGTCTTTTTTCTCTGGATGAAAGCTCCTGCGATTCCCAGAATGTAAGCAGTTCCTGGCCGGTTTCGAGCACCTCGGTTCCTCCGACCCGGACGACCATTTCGAGTATAAAAAGCGCAATCTCGAACGCGCTTTCATCCATACCTGTGGAGGCGAATTCGTTGTAAATGCCTATTGCGGAATGCAGAACGCGCTTGAGACCGCCCTTTGTGCTGTTGTCTGCGGCGATCTCGAACGCTTCTCCGGCGCGAAGCAGTGAATTGAACGCCTCCTGAGGTTCGGCTGCCTTGCGAAGCGCAACCGCCGAAGCCATGTGAATCTCGGCGAGGTCTGCGGCGAATGGAACCTCCGGCGCGAGCGTGTAAAGCTTGGAGTAAAGCTTCACCGCAGAGGCGTAATATCGGGCGGCATTCGTGTATTTACCTTTGAAGTAAGACGCCGTTCCACGTGCGCGATATAACCTGATTCTCCTTTTGATCAAAGGAACCGTCTCGCCGTCGGTCTTGGTTCGGTCGGCGAGTATCCTTTCGATCTCCTCGAATATCGCCATATCCGCCCTGTTTTCCTCGGCGAGCAGCTCGGCTATCGAGATCAGCGCGTCGATTCTCCCGAGTGCGGCTTCTTCCGATGGAATAACCTTCCATGCGTGCTTAAAATATCCATCCGCCTCTCTTCCCGCGTCAATCGCATCGACCGTGTTATCGGCGGCGAGGATCGAGCTTTTGAGCAGCGATGCCTTTCCGCGGCCAATCCAGCTTTCCGGAACGGAACCGCCGATGATCTCCTCGAATCTCTCGAACGTCTTCTGTGCGTCGAGAATGCTGTTGAATGCGGCCTCTTCCGATCCAGATTTGGCGAGCAGATCGGCGAGGGAGAGGTGAATATTTGCCCGGAATAATACCGCATCTGGATTCGACAGGCCGAATCGTTTCTCGAGACCGGCGATGTCGTCGAGCGCGGCGGAGAAGAACTCCTCGGCGGAATCGAAGCTCCCTCTCTGTTTGAAAAGCTCCCCTTTCAGGGCGAGTATTCTCGCGGAAAGCAGCTCGATATCAGGCATCTCGTCCGTGCGTTTGGCCGCCGAATCGGTCAGGGCTTCGCGCGCGCTGTCGAGCCATTTCATAGCGGATCTCGTTTCGTCGAGAGCGGCCTCCGATCTCGCTGCCTCGACGAGTGCCGACGATATCCGCATCGATACGATTCCGGCGCAGTCCAAACCGCCATCGCGTGCCCTTTTGAACGATTCGGCCGCTTTTTCGGCTTCGGAAAATGCTTCTCTGAATGTGCCCGATGGCCGAATGAGACGCGAAGCGAGTAAAAGTGCTCGTCCGCGGACATACCATAGCGCCGGTTCATGCCCCGATGTTTCGGTGATCTCGGCGGAGAGCGATGAGATGGTGTCCTTAAGCTCGTCGAGGGCTATCTCCTTATGTCCGTTATCCGCCATAGCGCGGGCATAACCGATGCGACGATCCCCCTCGTTCGCATGATCCACGGAGACGAGCGTATCGAAGTATTTCGCGCGTTGGTTAGGTGAAAGCACCATTTTGAGCATGAACTCGCCGATATCCCGGTGGATAGCGCAAAGCCCGTGCTTGCTTTCGTCGGGTCTCGAAGCGCGCCACATATCCTCGGAGAATCCAATCTGTCCGGTCTGATTGTAATGAACGATCCTCTCGAATGCGTGCGCCATCGCGGATTCGCTATCGACCACGGAAAGCATATTCAGGCTCGAAACCTCGAATCGATCGCGCTCGTCTTCGCGGGTAAGCTCGACGGCCCGTTTCGCAAGATCGCGGTTGCCGGGAAGATGAGGGGCTTCGACGAACGGCTCGATATAGCGATATAACGATGAGTGAAGGCGAATCGGCGAATCCTCGCGGAAGATCGGATCGATCGGGATGGATGAGATCAACGAGATCAAGTCGTCCGCGAGGTCAGGGTCCTCCGGGAACAGCTTCGTCAAACCTATCGCGTCGATTCCTCCGGCGTGCGATATGGCATAGAGCGCTTCCCTCTCGGATTCTCGAAGCCTTTCCACGATATTCATACCAAAGTATCCGAAAAAGCGCTCGTTTTCCGGGAGTTTAAAGGTTCCCTCACGGATTATATCACCGGATCGCGAGATGAGTTCAGCTAGCGCGGCGGCGAGTGATATCGCCGTAGGATGCCCCATGCTTTCGGCGATTATTCCGGCGACGGCGTGGTTAGCCTCGATTCCCCTTCGCCTGAGAGCCGACCTAGCTTCTACGTCGTTGAACATCGTTACCGGGAATTCCACCGAATCCGTAAAGCGGGTTTCCCCATCGGTGGTAATTACCGTAAGCAGCCTGCTCGAAGACTTGAAAAGTTTATCCCAGTGCGGCAAAAACAGATCCCACTCGGTGTCCCAGTTATCGATTATAAGCGCGATGAATGGGTATTTTTTGCGTGGCAGCGCCGATTCGATATCCTCGGAGAGGGCGATAGCCATCGCGGATATGTTTTCATAAATGGGTTTTGCGGAAAGGACGCCCTGCCAATTCGGGCCGTAAATCCTGCGGATTCCGAGCGGTTCGATATCCTCCACCTCCGGCTCCTTTCGAAAGGAGCGGATGATATCCTGAAAAAGGCTGCTTTCGACCTCTTTATGTGGAATCTCGATACCGAGATAGCGTCGGGCATATATCTCGTGAACCCGGTCGAATCGAGGCGTCTGCAAATCGAACCGGTTTGCGATATCCCTCGCTATATATCCGAAACCACCGGGCAATCGTGCCACTCCGGCGCGCGTGTCGAGCGTAACCACCGGGATTCGGCGTTCGGCGATCTCCTGCATAAATCTATATGCCAACCAGCTTTTTCCAGAACCGGCTGGTCCGCGCAAAACGATTGTCGGCATGGGTTTGCCTGTTCGCGGATAGTTAAGTATATCCGTTAATCGAGAGAGCATCCCTTCGCGACCGACAAAACGATCGTTCACGAGGTTGCCGAACGAATCGAGGAGTCGCTTTCCAGCGCTTTGTAATGAATCGTCGTTCATTGTAAGACCATAAATTCCTCGCCGAGCTTGTCTATAAGCTCGGAGACGTTTCGGTTGCCCGGATATTTCTTATTATAATCGATGACGCGTTTTGAAAAGTCGATCCTTTTCTGCTCCGATAACTCCGGGTTCAGAACAAGATAAATCTTGACCGGTTGCCAATGATGTGGCAGCCTCTCCAGCGCGACTATTGTGAGGGATTCCGCAGCCGCCGTATCGCTCGATAACCACCGCGAAACGATATATGGCAGAACATCGCCGTAGGTCTGCACTTTTGTGTTCAGCTCCACCGGGAGCCTATCCCAAAATTTATTTACCTCGTCGAAGCGGTAGTCTTTGGAATAGAGGTCAAAAACGCGCGACTTATACTCCTCGTCGGTCATCCCGTCGATGTAGAGCCTTCCGGGGCCGAGAAGAACGCTATTCTTCGCGCCGGACGGCGGGAAACTCATGTCGAGATAGACCGGACGGTCGCTCGACGCGATGAACCAATTAAGCATAACCTCGATAAAAAGCTTTTGCCCCGGTTTTTTGCCAATCCTTTCGAGAAGCTTCTTCGGTATCGTAATCCCATGGCGCGAATCGAGATAGCGCCGGTATTCACCGAATCGAAGCAGATCGATGGACACTATCGCGACGTTCTCCCCTCTTCCATGGATCGCTCGCGCATACCTCGCGTAATAGTAGTTCTCGATCCCTCCGACGATGATGATTCCGCCCGTCGGAACGGTCGTCAGCAGGTTCCCGGAATACTCGATCGTCGTTCGTATCGCGGAATTTTTCAGGTCTTCGCCATCGGGGTCCGATATCGAGATCAAAAATGTCGAGAAAAGGTTGTAACAGCGCACCGTATCGGGGTTCTCTCGAAATGTCGCCCCAATGACGTCGAACACCCTCCAGTTATCGGCGAGGACGCGATGTTCGAATGGCGATTCCGATGTCGCTATCTCCTCGAAAAGCAGCCCTGCGACCTCGTATGAATTATTGGGAGCACAGGCCATCGACATCAGGATCGCAACGGCGCATAACAGCACGGGCCACGTTCGCATTCGAGTGTTAAAATACTTCTTCAACGTAGCTCGATAGATGGTCGGTAAGGTTGAAATGCAAAAGTTTATAACCGGTTTCCTTCGTGTGCTCGAAGACGGTGAAACTTGCCGTATTGAGATGCAGCTTCCAGAAATACGGCTCCGGCATGAAAAGAAGCGAGGCGATCAGCGGCTTCAGAACCGCCCGATGCGAAACGATGCCGAAGCATTGGCCCCGGTGAAGCGAGACCAGTCGGTCGAGCGCCCCGGTGGATCGGCTTCGCACGCTTTCTATCGTTTCCGCATTCGGTATCGACATCCTTTCGGGCGAGCTAATCCATTCTCGCCAGAGTTCGGGATATTCGCTTTCGATCTCCGACTTCGGGCGATCGGTCCAATCGCCAAGATCGATATTATTGAATTTCGGGTGCGGAACGATATCGAGACATTGGCTGAGGCTGATTGCCTCGGCGGTCTGGATCGCTCTTGAAAGCGGGCTTGAATATAGCGCCGCAAATGGCGCATAGCAAAGGGCATGAGCGAGTTCCTGCGCCTGCTCGAATCCGTCTTTGCTCAAAGGAATATCGACCCGCCCCCTGAAACGACTATCTACATTGAAGGCGGTTTCGCCATGCCGTATGAGATAGATTGTCGTTGGGGACTCGGACATGACTGAGCATTTCCTTAATCGGTAAGGGATTTAATCGTTCTGAGCGCAGCATATGTGAGCCACGGATCGGGTTTTTCCTCTCGTCTAGTCGGCCCGGATTTCCAGTATCCGCTCTCGGATTGTTGCTTCAAAATCCAATTATATGCGCGTTTCATCTCATCGACAGATAGGTCGAAACCAAGCCGGGAAAGGACATCGAGCGTGGAAAGAGCATCGGTGAACCAGAACGGATAGGCAAGTTTGCCCCAGTATTCGACACCTCTCCGATCGGGATATTTGTCCGGCTTGAATATGCAATTTGCCAGCAACCTTCCGGCCTTTTCCGCTTCCTCTTTGTATCGCTTTTTTGGGTCCGAAGCGAATCCTCTGAGAACCATTCCGGTAACATTGTGGCTCGATGGGTCGTTCTTCGATTTGCTCCGAAGCGCCGGGATCGCCCATCCTTCGCCCTTTCGGCGGACGGATATAAGCCAATCGAAGGATTTCTCGACGACAGAATCATTATCGAAATTTCCCCGAAAAAGGATATCGAGAGCCATCCCGGTGTAATCGGGCGCAGGAATATCGTGGCCATATACCCCCCGGAAGTCGCCATCCTTGCTCTGAAAAGCAAGTAGATATTTAACCCCGAGTTCGAAAATCTCGTCATCCATATTCGAGCCGAGATCGAGGAGCAGATAAAGCGATTTAAGGGTGGCGATGAAAGTCCACATCTCATCATTTTTTTTGCTTCCGGCCTCGCGCCAACTCCCATCGGGCTTCTGACGCCGGGAGATGGATTTGTAAACCGAATCCTCCACGACCGGTTCCTCTGGATATCCATCGCCAGAACAGATGACATCACGAAGCATACGATTTTTGAGTCCAATACTTGCGGATTCGAGCAGACTTGAAGAAGGATTAGCTTTTAACACCGATGTCCAGTCGGACATAATAGACCTGATATGTTGAAATATTATGTATTCACTTAATTCCAATAAGTTTAATTAAAATATATCGATTAATCATAAAAAGGTCAAGGGGATTAATTATTGATTGTGTTCGGTAAAGGGAGATGCTACTTAGGACTCCAGAAATCTTTACGGTATGCGATTCAGGGCGACGGGCGAATGCCATTCGCCCCTACATAAAAATCCTCGTTTTTAATCTGTAAATACCGGGTCGAGCAAGCCGTCCGTGAGACCGGTGGCTGGCACGGGTGATGTTGTGTGGTGGGTTGGGATTTTTGCGTCCTATCGGAACCGCAAAAATCGTGACAGCCATCGTGAAAGCGAAAGTCGCCGACCACGGCACCGGACTTTCCGGTCACCAGTCTTGCTCGACACCGTGGTTTTCGAGAATTTTGCGTAACTCGGTCTCGTCGATAACATCCACATTCAGAGATTGTGCGCGGTCCAATTTGCTTCCGGGGGAATCTCCTGCGACGAGGTAGCTCGTTTTCGATGAAACCGAGGATGCGACCATTGCTCCGGCCTCGACGAGTGTAGCCTTTATTTTATCGCGAGGGACCGAGAGCGAGCCGCTAATCACGAATGTTAAACCGCTGAGGGCAGTCGATTCGCGGAGCCGTTCGAGCGGTTCTGGCGAGACATTTTCGCTGGATAACTTTTCGAGGAGTTCGAGATTTTCCTTCGCCTTGAAGAAATCGATAACGGCGTGTGCGATCTCCGGGCCGATTCCGTCGATAGCGGTCAAATCGTTTTCGGTGGCCTCGATAATGGCATCGATCGACCGGAATCGGTCGGCCAAAAATCGCGCCACCGTTTCGCCGACGTGCCGAATTCCGAGCGCGAACAGGAATCGCCATAATGGACGATTTTGACTATTATCGATTGCGGCAATGAGGTTTTGCGCGCTTTTTTCGGCGAATCTTTCGAGGTCGATAAGTTGTTCCGTTTCGAGGCGATATAGATCGGCGACATCCGCGATTAGATTTGCGGAAAGGAGCTGTTCGATCTGCTTCGGGCCGAGTCCGTCGATGTCCATAGCGCCGCGAGAAGCCCAGTGTGTGAGCGATTCCGCGATTACCGCCGGGCAGCTGACATTCGGGCAGCGGAGGAAAACATCGCCGTGCTCCTTCACCAGATTCGCGCCGCAGACCGGGCATTGCGATGGCGGGATAATCTTGCGCTCGTCGCCTGTGCGAAGCTCGGTCATCGGGCGCACGATCTTGGGGATAACATCGCCAGCACGGCGCACGACCACGGAATCTCCGATCTCGATTCCGAGTCTCTGTATATGATCCTCATTGTGGAGGCTGGCGCGCCGGACAATGGCGCCTGCAAGCTCTACCGGTTCGAGCTTTGCTACCGGCGTAACCACGGAGGTT
Organism: uncultured bacterium; assembly: GCA_964400105.1. GTDB lineage: Bacteria > UBP14 > UBA6098 > UBA6098 > UBA6098 > CAYNTG01. Next base: position 21,367 of record CAYNTG010000002.1, on the reverse strand, counting down.
CGACCGACGTTCCATATAACATCCAAAAGGCGCGTGACCTTTTCCTGCGCCGGGAATTTCAACGCAACGGCCCATCGAGGACTGCGCGAGACCTCGCCGAGCCTGCGCTGGACGGCGATTTCATCGACCTTAACGACGACGCCGTCTATCTCGAATGGAAGATCGTCGCGGCGCACTGAAATATTTTCAAAATAACGTTCGACGGCAGCCGGGCCGGAGGCCGGTTTAGCATAACGAACCACCTTCAAACCGAGGTCGGAGAGCAGCTTAAGTTCCTCCCCGTGGGTCGTCGGAACGGGACGCATGAATAGTTCGAGTGTGCCGAGTGCGTAAAAATATGCATCGAGCGGGCGCGCGGCCGTGGCTTTCGGATCGAGCTGGCGCAGGCTGCCGGCGGCGGCGTTGCGCGGGTTGGCGAATGGTTCCTTGCCGGCGGATATTCGCTCTTCATTCATCCTGTGGAATTCTTCCAGCGGAAATATAACCTCGCCGCGAACCTCGACGCGCGGGTGATCGTTCCGAAGTTCGAGCGGAATCGATTTGATCGTGCGGACATTCTGCGTGACGTCCTCGCCGACGATGCCGTCGCCACGCGTGGCCGCCATCGTTAAGTTTCCGTTCTCATAGACGATTTCGATAGCCAAACCGTCGAGCTTCGGTTCGCAGTAATAGTCGATCTGCGAATCGTCCGGCAAACCGAGTCGCTCGGAAACTCGTTTATGGAATGCGAGGAACTCGATCCTCGATGTGACCTTACCGAGACTGAGCATCGGAGTGGAATGTCGCACCTGCTCGAATTTCGATGACGGTTTCGCGCCGACCCTTTGGGTCGGTGAATTTGGAGTAACCAGCGATGGATGCCCGGTTTCGAGCTTTTCGAGGCGGTCGAATATCGCATCATATTGGGCATCGGAAATATCCGGTGCATCCAAAACATAATAAAGATAATTGTGCCTGCGAATCTCCTCGCGGAGCCGTTCGATCTCGCGCTTTGTTTTATCGAAATCTTCCATGATTATAGTAAAATAATACCGAAAGCAGTGTTCGTCAATGGCTGGTGCGTTTTTCTAAAAAATATTTTTTACTGTGAAAAATTTGTGCCGGCTGGCACGGGGGTTGTGAGTTGGTTTTGGGGTGGGTTTTTGCGTCCTTCTGGAATCGCAAAAACCGTGACAGCCGGAAACTGTTACTGGAAATCACGTGGATAGTAATCTTATAATAAGGTAGTGGGTATGGCTGAAGAGGTAGTTATTCAGGAATTTGTTCTCCGGTCGCTCGGGGAGATGGTCGCGGAAATACTGCGCAACGAGGGCATCGAAGCGCACCTTATGGGGACGAGCTTTTTGAATACGGCATACCTTGCGGAGGCCGGTTTGATGAGCAACGACGGCATCGGGTGGCGCTTGATGGTTCCGGCGGACAGCGCGGATCGCGCACGCAAGATAATCGCCGAGCTACAGGCAGTCGGCGAGGCCGGTCTCGATGGCGTCCCGCCTATCCCGGATGAGAGCGAATAAGGCTATTATTTTGTTTTAATTGGATAACCCGAAATAATAATATCGTCGCCAAATTTCGAGAATCTTGTTTTTTGAAGTGGTATCGCTTCACTTAACTTTTTAACGCCGAGATCGCCCACCGCCTGAATCCCATTTCCGATAAATATCGGCGCTACAACGATATATGCCTTATCGACCGCACCGGAATCAAGCGCGGAGGTGATGACCTTGCCGCCTCCCTCGAGAAGCACCGATCCGATCCCGATTTCATATAGTTTTGAAAGCAGCGTTCGCCAGAAATCCTTATTCACCGGGATTTCGAGGGCTTCTATCCCATTTTCAAAATCGATGATCTGCGGATTTTCCCCGCCGTGGACGATGATCGTGCGCGGCCCGGAAGACAGCACGGAAAGCGTCGCTGGAAGTATCGTTTTGCCGGCGAGAACGATGCGCGCGGGCGAGTGATGCGATTCGATCTCGCGGATCGTCATCCTAGGGTCGTCGATAATCGCCGTGTTGGCTCCGACCGCGACAGCGCCGTGCCGCTCGCGAAGCTCATGCGCGAACCGGAGCGCGGGCTTTCCTGAAATCCATTGCGAGTCGCCGATGGCCGTCGCGATTCTGCCGTCGATGCTCTGCGCCCATTTCGCCGTGAGAAAAGCGCGCTTTTCCGTCCGCTGGACTCGATATTGCTCGATAAGGCGCTCCCCCTCCTCGCGAAGGACGCCTTCTGCGACCTCGACTCCTCGCTCGTGAAGGATCGACAGACCCTTTCCGCAGACCCGCTCGTCGAAATCGTCTCGGCATGAAACCACGACGCGCGCGATCTTCGATTCGAGGATGGCGTCGGTGCACGGCGGCGTAAGTCCATGATGGCAGCATGGTTCGAGCGTCACAAACATCGTAGCGCCGTCGAGAATTTCGCCGCGCGATCGAGCGTTCTCGATGGCGATAACCTCGGCATGGCTCTCGCCGCGCTTTCGGTGCCATCCCTCGCCGACGATCCGCCCATCCCGGACGATTACCGCGCCGACCGGCGGGTTTGGAAATGTCGATCCCTTGCCATGTGCACCCAACTCGAGCGCGCGTTTCATCATTTGAATATCGTTTTCGGAAAAGTTCATCGGTATCGACCTATTACGGCAAAATTTTATGGTTATATCGTAAAGACCTTCCGCACCTTTTCGAGCGCTTCGAGCGTCTCGACAGCGTCCTTTTCGGTCGTTTTCGAGATAGCGAACCCGGCGTGAACGAGGACGAAATCGCCGATTTTGGAATCGGGCATGAGCATGAGGTTCACCCTTTTCGTGAACCCGCCGAAATCCACCTCGGCGGAAGCGCCGTTTATCTCGACTATCTTACCGGGAAACGCGAGGCACACGATCATTCCTTTCAGGAAAAATAAAGACTCGAACGATATATCCATGCGAATCTACATGGAGAAATCGTTCTTTCAAGCTTTTTATTTTGGAATGTTCCGGGACGGCGAAGATCGAGTCTATCGGCGCGCCGCGCTCGGACATAAGTCGTTTCTGAACGGGGGAGTCGAGTTCGAGGAAATTGAAAACCCCCGAACGCCAGACATGCGCCACCGGGCCGTCTGGAAGCCTGGCATCGAGTCCGTCGCGTAGAAGAATCCCATCCATCGATTTTCGGATGTAGTGCACCGCGCCCCAATCGCGCGAGATCGCCGCCTCGACGCCAGCCTTCTCGAGCTGCTCGGCGATTTCCGGCCACGGCATCGTATAGACCGAATTGTGATAATCTTTTCCGCCGAGAGCGCCGGATATTCCCCAGATATATCCGATCAATAAAATCGCCGAAAGTGGGACGAATGCTTTTGGGGTGAGGTTTTCCGCACCGGCCGCCACGACTATCGCCGCCGCCGGAAGCAGAAATAGCAGCCGCGCCGGGCCATAGATAAACGGCAGTTCCTGAAAGAAAACCGCCAGAACAAGTGCGCCGGTGACGATCGGTAAAACGCCGAACAAGATCGCGAGGCGTGGCCTTTTGAAAATCCCGCGAATCGCCAAAAACGCCGCAGCGACGAACCCGGCCGCTGTGGGAACCTGCCACGGATATCGAACCTCGCCGATCAGAAAATCGTATATCGTATATGCTACACCAATGACAATGTTTTTCGCGGAAGGCGCGGAGTCCTCGGCGTAGCACCACGCCGCTCTCGCGAAGAGATAGATCGTCGGCGCGCATGTAATTATTGCACAGCTAATGGCTATAGCCCAATGCGTTAAATGCGATTTCCCCTTCCACAGAACGAGAGCGAGGTGAATAGGGATTATCAAAAACGCAGGGAAATCCGTCCATAGCGTCAGCGCGACGAGAACGCCGTAACCGATCCATCGCCGACCTCCGCGCTCTATCGCATCGATTAAAAAGATTGTTGCCAAAAGAAAAAGCGCCGCCGTGAAAAGATAATACCGCGCCATTCGAGCGAAGACCCACATCGATGGATGGAGCGCGATAAAAGCCGCCGCGAAAATGCGGCCGGTGCGATCCAGCCCGAATCTTCCGGCAAGTTTCCATGTAAGATAAACCGTTATCGGGAAAAGGAGGACAGAAGGCAACCTGAGCGCGAACTCCGAATAACCGAATATCGCGCTCCATATCTTCAGCAGTGCGAAATAGAGCGGCGGATGCGGCTCGCCGGACATGAACCAGCCGAGGAATTCGCGCCACGTCCCGGAGACGATCTCGAAGCTGCCGGCCTCGTCCCCCCAAAATGCGAAGCGCGTGCCAAAAATCGACAGGATCGTAACCGTGCAAAGCGCCGCGATCGTGGCCTTTTCGATCCGTTCGGTCAAGATCAATCCCCGATAATGTTGAACTCGGTGCGCCGGTTTTTCCGGCGTCCCTCCTCGGAGACGTTGTCTGCGGCGGGCTGCGCCTCACCGTATCCGGTCGCGCGAAGCCGCTTTCTATCGATGCCGTGATCGACAAGCCATTTGAGAACGGTGAACGCGCGCCGCTCGGAGAGATCGAGGTTATACTCCTCGGTGCCGATAGCATCGGCGAACCCCTGAATCTCGATATGCAGATCGGGATTTTCGATCAGCAGATTTGCAGCGCGGTCAAGCTCCGCCTCCGATTCCGGCTTTAGCGAATCCGAGTTGAAGTCGAAGAATAAATTGCGTATCTCGAAGCTCTGCCCGACCTCGAGCCGCGAGAGCTTGAAATCCATTTTCAGCTCCTGATAACCCTCCTCGACCGGAACGTCGTATCGCTCGCTCGAAAATGCATACCCCTCGGCGGTGACGCTAATTCCATAGGTTTCGCCGGCAGGGAGCACGAGGAAAAACTCGCCGGTTTCGGGGTTTGTTCGCGGATTGGCGAGGACCTCGCCGGTGGCGATTCGCTCGATCGTGATCTGCGCATCGAGTGGAACGCCGGTCTCCTTGTCCGAAACGCTGCCGGAAAGTGTCGCCACGATGCGCGGACGAAGGGCGTCCGAGAGCGGCAGCCAGTAGATATCGAACCCGCCGAACCCGCCCTTGCGGTCGCTCGAAAAATAGATCAAATCACCCTTCGCCGGGATGCTGAAGAAATAGTCCGATCCGGGTGTATTCACCGGCGGGCCGAGGTTCACCGGCTTCGACCATTTGCCGGAGGAATCCATCTCCGTCTTCATAATATCGAGCATTCCGAGGCCGCCGTGCCCCGCGCTCGAAAAGTAAAGCGACACGCCGTCCGGGTGGATGAACGGGCTGGTCTGATCGCGCGCGTTGTTTATCGGGTATCCGATGTTTTTCGTGCGCTCCCAGCCGCGCTCCTTCCTCCGCGCATACCATATATCGCGCCCGCCGAACCCGCCGATCCGGTCGCTCGAAAAATAAAGCCATTTGCCATCCGCCGAGATCGACGGGTGACCATCCCATCCCAAGCTGTTGATATGTCTTCCGAGGTTGCGCGGCTCGCTCCATCCGTCGGCGACACGCTCGGAGATATAGAGATCGCAACTTCCGTAGCTGTCCGTCCGGCCGCACGCGGTGAAGATAATCGTGTTGCCGTCGGCGGAGATCGCCATGCTTCCCTCGTTGGCCGCGGTGCCTATCGGCGGACCGAGTGGGATTGGGGTTTGCCAGCGGTTATCTGAGAATTCCGAGATATAAAAATCCTCCTGGTCGTCGTCACGGTTGGTCGAGAAGTAAAGAACCTTCCCCGAAGCGGATATATACGGCGCAAAATCGGATTGCGTCGAATTGACGGTCGTGAGGTTCGTCGGGGATGTCATATCGTCGTAAATGTTCGTCGAATGCGATTTGGGCGGAGTCTCCGTCGCTTCGACATCGGTCGTATCGGCGAAGAGCGCCGTCGAGAGGATCGCTAATATCGCAAAAATGCTTTTTTTCATATTAGTAACTCTTATAGGTTTGTATCGATATTAAATTCGCCTTATAAAACAGGCAGAAATCACGCCAAAAATATGATTTTCCGAAATACTATTTATTTGCTATGATAGGAAACGAAATCTCGAAACTGCACCCCTCGCCGGGCGCGGTGGTTTTAAGGTCTAATGTGCCGCCGGCGTCCTCGACGATCCTTTTCGATACCGTGAGGCCGATTCCGGTGCCGTTCGATTTCGTCGTGAAGAACGGATCGAAGATCTTCGAGGCGGTTTTGCGGTCGAGGCCGGGGCCGTCGTCGGATATCGCCAGAATCGACCTGTCTTTCTCGATCTTTGTGGTCACGCGGATCTCGCCCCCGTCGGGCATCGCCTCGACGGCGTTCAGGAATATATTCAAAATGCACCGCCGAAGGGCGTTCTCGCGAACCTCGACAGGTTGCTCCTCACCTCGCGACACGACGATCCTCACCGCCGCCGTCGCGGCGTTCCGCCGGACCCTGTTCGCGACGTTCCCTGCCAATTCCCCGAGAAGAATCGGCGCCGCCATTTCGTCTGCGGGGCGTGCCAGCGTAAGGTATCCCGCCACCGTATCGTCGATCCGTGCGACCTCATCCAGGATAAACGAAATAAGCTCGTCGCGTTTTTCGGGCTTCGCCTTCGAGATGCTTTCTGCCGCGCCACGAATTATTGCGAGCGGATTTCGGATATCGTGCGCGACGCCCGCCGCCATCTGCCCGATCGACGACATCGCCGATGCCTGCAGAAGCCGCCGCTCCATCCTCTTGAGCGCGAAAGCCGCCGAAAGAAGTATCGCACCGGCTACCACGGCCAACACGATCGACAGAATTCCGAAGATCACGAGGTTACGGCGAAGCATCGCGAGGGCGTAATAATACTCCGCGCCCGCCTCGATACCGAGCGCCCATGCGACCCGGCCAAGCTCGTCGGCGACGGGGGCATAGGCCCCGCGAACATAGCGGTCGCCGCTGGTGTAAAGCTCCGTCGAGGATGGGATTCCGGCAAGCGCACTGTTGAAGGCCATTCGGTCGGCCTCGATATATGGGAAAAACTCGCCGATTTCGTAAGCGCTCTCGGTGGAAAAAATAACGTTGCCGAGGCTGTCGAGCAGCGTGATGGAATTGAACCCTGCCGATTCGAGGTGCTCGTTTAACCTGTCGGTGAGAATCCTTCCGTAGATGCCATCCGGGCTGGCGATGAACGACCGAATCCAGCTCGCGCGAAGTCCGTCGGCGATAGCGCCCGCCTCGAACGACTGCCTTTCACCCATCTGTCTCGAAAGAATCGGTTCTATCTGACGATATTGCAATAGATTAACAAGATTGAATCCCAGCAAAACGAAGACGAGCGCCACCGCTGTCCATCGAACCAATGTGCCCCAAAAGCTGCCCGGAAGCCTTGTTCTAGGCATGGCTGATGCCTATTTTCCCCGGAGTTGCACAAGTTTGCGCTCGATTCCATGCGCGTCGCTCGCCGCCGGGTAGAGCCTCAGATACTCCTCGAGCATCTCGACCGCCATATCGAAATCGCCGCGCTGGTAATACGCTATCGCGAGATCGATATAAGCCGTTGAATAGAAGGGGTTAAGCTCCCTCGCGAGAGAAAACTCCGCTATCGCCTCCTCGAACATCCCCATGAAATAATAAACGCCTCCCAGATCGAGGTGAAATAATGGATTTTCCGGGTCCTTCTCGATGCTCTTTTCGATATAATCGACTGCGATTTCGTAATTGCTTCTCTTGAAAGCGACCCATCCGAGACCAAAATAGCCCCACGGACACTCGTCGTCCAACTGAACGGCGCGCTCATAGACGATCTCCTGCTTCTCGATCTCCGGGAGAAGCCGTCCGAACAGGAAGTGAAAACGCGGATTGCCTTGATTTTGTTTGAGAAGGTGATCGTATTCCTCCAGAAGCGTCTTCGGATCGACCTCGTCGGCGCGAAGTGTCTGGTAGTGGATATGCGCCTCGGTGAACTCAGGATATTTTCCGATGGCGAGCAGTATCTCCTCTTTCGCCTGCTCGATTTTCCCCTCGCGATAATATGCTAAACTCGCGTCGTAATTGGATTTGGCGAGAAGATACTGCTTCTCGCTCTTGCTCGTCCAGCAGCCGCCGAACATCGAAGCAAGCAGGACGACTGCGAACGTCAGTAAAACGGTTTTCCAAATATTTCCTCGAAACATAAAACCTCGCTAAGCTCCCGTTATTCGCAAATCTTGCCCTTAAGCTCCGGATTGATGAAGTAGAATTCCTTTTTCTCCTGAGCGGTCGGCATGAATTGGTCGAGATATTTCATCTTCATACGAGCGACATCGGACCAGCGCTCGCACCCGCGACTTGCGGCGCGGCAGTAAATATCACGGCAGCACTCGAAACGAAGCTTGTCCCTCACTCCGACGCCTTCATCGGAAACCTCGCCGCGCATCTTTGCGACGCAGATATTGCCCTCGACGACGATCGCCTGACACGAGTTCGGATCGATGGCGCGCGCCTTTCTCAGGTATTTGTTCGCGGAGGACAACTGCTTCATATCGATGTATGTGTCGGCTATGTCCAAAAGCAGCTTGATGTTGTCCGGCGCGATATCTTCAGCCTTGACGAACGACTTCTGTGCGAGGCTATATTTGCCGCTCGCCGAATGGACGAGGCCCATATATTTGTATCCCTTGAAATCGTCCGGGTTGGATTCGATATATGCATTCAGGGTGGCTATGGCGTTTTCGTAATCGCCGGTATTGGCCTGTGCGCGCCCGTGGTTCAATGCGTATTCCGTATTCTCCGGATCGATTCGGGTAAGGTTTTTATACGCCTTGCGAACGCCCTCCCAGTTTCCTCGAACCATATATATATCGGCGAGCTTTTCCCAGATGTCGATCTGGTTTGAATCGGCCTTAGCGGATATCTCGAACCAAACTTGCGAAGAGTCTAAATTCCCGCGTGACAGGAGGATAAGCCCAATCTGCGCCGCTGAATAAGCCTCGTTTTCGTCCAACCTGCAAGCCGTGCAATATTCCGCGAGGGCGCTATCCATATATTCCACCTCGCCCTCGGAAGCCATTTTTTGATACAGAATCGCCAGCCCTCGGTGGAGATACGACATGTCCGGGAATTTCTCTATCCCTTCGGTATAAGCCGCGAACGCGCTGTCCGGATGGTCCAGGCGAAAATAGCTGTCGGCGAGGTATTTCCATGCGCGCTGTTCCGAGGGATCGAGCTCGTAGATTATCTTTTTGAAATGAGGGATCGCGTCGGTGTATTGGGCGTTTTTGTGATACTCAAGTCCCAATGAAAGCTCGATCTTGATAGCGTAATCCAAGGAGTCGATACGAGCCTGCTCCGCTTCTTTAATGGCCTGTTCGGAGGCATCCGCATTTGCCGTCGATGTAGTCGTTGCACATGCGAGCATCAGGATCGTGAGGATCGATAAAAACATGGCTACGGCGAGGATTTTCTTCATTGTCATGCCCTTACTTTTAGAGCTTATCAATTTGTGATCTTTATAATATATTTCCAATAAACGTTAATGTCAACTTTAAACCGAACCGGGGCGAATATTACGATAGAAGCCCTTTTATGGAGAGCTTCTATCGGATTAGTAAAACCACCGATTACGTTATTGTAAATCGAGATTGCTGCGGGAGATTGCCACGTCGCTACGCTCCTCGCAATGACGGGCAAATTCCTTGTATTCCGTCAAAAATCAGCAATCTCAAACCGTTAACGGAAACCGGTCGCACCCGCAAATATTATTTTCCGAAAATCGCTTTCCCGCGAGCTATTTCGGCTGAGATATAGCGCCCGTCGGGCATACCTGAGCGCACATGCCGCAGGCCTCTCCGACGCAGAAAAGCGAATCGATCCGCGCGCGCTTTTTGCCCTTTTCGTTCGGCTCGCCGGTGTTGATCGCCGGGCAACCGAGCTTGAGGCATATCCCGCAAGCGATGCATTTGTCCGGATCGACCGTAAACGGCACGATCTTCAGCTTCTTTATATCGAGCAGCACGCAACGCCCGCGATTGATGATCACTTTTGGACCGTCGAGCGTCCTGACCTTCTTCAGCACACCGGTGATCTCCTCGATGTCGAATGCATTGGTCTCGAATACGTGCTCGATCCCGACCGCTTCGGCGATTTTTTTATAGTCGAGGAAGGTCGTCGGCTCGCCCATAAGGGTGCGTCCGGTGCCGGGATGCTGTTGGTGGCCGGTCATCGCTGTGATCGAGTTGTCCAAAATGGCCACGGTGATGTTGCTTTTGTTGTATGCCGCTTCGGCGAGACCGGTCATCCCGCTGTGAACGAAGGTCGAGTCGCCGATGAACGCGATGGTGTTCTTGCCGAACTCCTTGCCACGTGCTTTTTCAAAGCCGACGGCATTGCCGATAGACGCGCCCATGCAGATGCACGTCTCGCCCATCTCGAGCGGCGGCATCATGCCGAGTGTGTAGCATCCGATGTCCGTCGTGCCGGTGAATTTCAGTTTGTGCGCGGCGTAGAATATCCCACGATGTGGGCATCCGGGACAGAGCACCGGCGGCCTCGGCGGAAGGTCGGAGACATCGATCTTCGTCTCGATCCTCTCGCCGGTCATCACTTCCTTGACTATCCGCTGGGAAAGCTCGTTCGTGAGCGGAATCCGCTCTTTGCCGACACATTCGATGCCGCCGGCGCGGAGCTTATCCTCGATAAACGGTTCGTTCTCCTCGACGACCCAGAGTTCATCGACGGTCGAGGCGAACTCCCGGCACTTTTCTAGCGGGAACGGGAAGCTCATTCCGAGCTTGAGGAATCTCGCCTTCGGGAACGCCTCGCGCGTGTATTGGAACGATATTCCCGACGAAACGATGCCGATTTTTTTGCCGTCGAATCTCCAATCCCCATCGATGACGAAGTTCATTGGAGTCGTTTCAGCAAATTCCTTCAGCCTTCCGAGCCGCTCTTCGAGCTTAACATGCAATACCCTCGCGTGCGCCGGAATGACAACCCTATTCTTGAAATCGGGCGTGTAATCCTTCACCGGAACATCGACCCTCTCGCCGAGTTCGACGAGGCCGAGGCTGTGGCATAGACGCGTGCTCATCCGAAGAAGCACGGGCGTGTTAAACCGCTCGGATATCTCGATCCCCTCGATAACCATGTCGCGTGCCTCGGTGCTGCTCGATGGTTCCAGCAAAGCGATTTTCATGAACTCGGCATAACGCCGATTATCCTGTTCGTTTTGCGATGAGTGCATTCCGGGGTCGTCGGCGGAAACCAAAATATACCCGCCGTTTACGCCGGTATAGCCGAAGCTGAACATCGGGTCGGCGGCGACGTTCAAGCCGACATGCTTCATAGCCGTAAGCGTCCTCGCGCCACCGAACGATGCGCCCTGCCCAACCTCGACAGCCACCTTCTCGTTCGGTGCCCATTCGCAATATATGTCGTCCTTGAACCTGACGATATACTCCAAAATCTCCGTAGATGGTGTTCCTGGATAGGCCGTGGCGACATGGACTCCAGCCTCGAACGCCCCTCTGGCGATAGCCTCATTACCGGAAAGCAGAACCTTTTCTGACATCTGAACCTCCGAGTTCGGTTTATTTGAAAATCTATATAGTATAGTTCAATTTGTTTGAAAATCCATATAGTTTAGATATAACCTCGAACAAAATCAAACCCTTTATGGCAAGATCGTGTCGTGTAAAATAGCAAATACCCCTTTTATAAGAAGCGATGAGATTTCGCCTGAGAGATTCGCGTCATTGCGATGTCCCTAGACCCGTCAGGGGATGGCAGAAGCCCGACGCGGCAATCTCCGCCGTGGAATTATCACCATCATATTATAAAACAGGTGGTTACCATGTCCATTTACCCGACAAGAAATTCAGCCTTTGCGTTTGACATCGGATTGCTATTCCAATATATTGATGAGATTTTAACACAATGATTCCAATTGGAGTTCCGATGCGTTTTCTCACTCTATTTTTGCTGTTTCTAACGGTATTTGTTTTTTCCGCATTTTCCGAAGACGACCCGACACGATGGGCGCCCGGAATGGTGCTCATCGAGGTCGAAAATAACGAGATCGGCGACCCGATTATCGACAGTGACGGTTTTGTTACGACCGGCTGGCCGGAACTCGATGCGGTCTGCCGCGAGATCGGCATCGACAAATGGCATAGGATAATCCCTATCGCGCCGAACCCGGAATATCGTCGCAGATGGCGTTGGGCCGAGAGATGGTTTCAGTTCTATTTCGATCCCGATGTCACCGATGTTCCAACGGTGGTCGAAAAGCTTCGCGGGTTAAAGGGAGTCAAATATGTCGAGCCGAACTATCGCGGCTCGCATTGCACGGTGCCGAACGACGTCTTTTATTGGGGACATCAATGGTATGTTCGCAAAATCGGCGCGGACAGGGTCTGGGATTTCACACAGGGTGACTCGACGATCATTCTTTCTGCGGTAGATTCGGGCGTTGATTACATCCATGAGGATTTGACTAATTTGATCTGGCAGAATC
>CAYNTG010000002.1:0-8886 GCA_964400105.1 uncultured bacterium | reverse complement strand
CTTCGCTCCGGTTATTACTCTCGCGACTGCCACGGCTACAACCAAAACGCCGCAGTGATCCGGGGTCTTCATTATGGCGCTATAATGGGATGTAAAATCTATAATTTCAGCTATGGCGGCGACGACTCCAGCCATTTTGTCCATACAATAATCGACACCGTAGTCAATGAATGGGGTGCATTGATAACATCCGCCGCCGGCAACGACGACACCGATTTCGACCACTATCCGTCGTCTTATCCTGAGGTTATCGCGGTTGCGGCAACGAATCAATCCGACCAAAAAGCCAGTTTCTCAAATTATAGCCCGACTGTAGATGTATCGTCTCCCGGAGTGGACATTGGCGCGACCGTGCCGACGTTCTATGAATGCCCTCCTCCAATCTGCGATGAATTCTGGTCACCGAACTTCGCCGTCGGTTACTCCGATTTTCAGGGGACGAGCATGGCGGCTCCGGTCGTCGCGGGTTGCGCGGCGCTGCTCTGGAGCTTTTTCCCGGACAGCTCGAACCACTGGATTCGCAGCCGTATCGAAAACTATACCGACAATATTTACGACGTTTACGGCAACGAGGCGTTCGAGGCCGATTCGCAGCTCGGCACCGGCAGAGTCAATGTTTTCAAATCGCTCGCGGCAGGCATCTTCCCAAGCCTTACACTTTTCGAAATGACATATTCCGACGCTGATCTCGACGGCCGCCCGGAGCGCGGCGAGGATGTAGTCGTTACACTGACATACGAAAACAGCGCCGATCCAACATGGGCCGCCGCCGAGGGGGTCGAGATCACCGTTACAAGCGAAGATTCGCTCGTGGTTATAACCGACAGCACCGCTATGATAGGCACTATAGCTACCGGAGCCACAGGATCGAACTCTTCCGATCCGATCGTTTTCCATATGGACAGCACATATCGATACGGCCATCCGGTGAAATTCACCGTTACGCTCACGACGCCGAATCGCTATATCCTCGTGTCGGATTTCAAGATGATAGTAGGCTATCCGGAGGTGCTGGTGGTTTCGGTCGATACGACCTTCACTTATATTAACAAAGTGATGAATTCTCTAAAATGGGGCGGAGTTCCTTACGACAGCGTATTCGTGCCTACATCCGGGCTTACGCCCGAGCAGATGAACAGGCACCGCGCGATAATCTATATCTCCGGCGATGTCTCCGGGCTGGATGTCCTTCCGGGGACGATGGAGGACGACCTCGAATCGTGGGTTACGGCGGAATCGGGAAGGCTGCTCATACTCAGCGGCCAGGACCTCCCGGAGATGGCGACACCAAGCTGGCTTTCGGATAATTTCGGTGCGCAGCACGTCGAGGACATCGTGGCAATATCGCTTGCGATGAACCTCAAAGGAATCGATGGCGATGTTATAAGCGACGGATTCGAGGATAATATCGCTTTCGGCGGTGGAAGCGCCGTCAATCAGCGTTTAATGGGAAGCTGCACTGCGGTCGGCGAAGGCGTGCCTTTCCTGTATTACAATTCTGGCGACCTCGCCGATTCGACATGCGGCGTGCGATACACCGACCCCGCCGGATGGAAGACGATCATGCTCGAATTCGGGATCGAGGGATTCAGCGACAGCCTGCGTCATGTATTCATCGAGAGGGCGCTCGGATGGGTGGATATCTCCTATTATTGGGATGTCGAAGAAGCCCCTGCGAAGCCCTATGTTCTCAAGCTGATGCCGCCGTTCCCGAACCCGTTCAACAGCGCCGTTACAATCGGTTTCGATATCCCGGACAACGCGCCGGTCGATATCGACATATTCGATCTATCGGGAAGGCTCGTTCGCCACATGGGAATTCCATCGGCGCAGGCCGGACCGAACCTCGTCCGCTGGAACGCGACAACCGAAAACGGCGATCGGCTTTCGACAGGGACGTATTTTTACAAAGTTACTTCGGGCGGTCGCAGCGCAGACGGCAAGATCGTCTATGTCAAATAAATTTGTCGATAACAATAGAATAGAAAGAGGAAAAAATGGATAACGTCGGCGTATTTATAACGGGTGTTGGCGGACAGGGGATACTTCTGGCGAGCGAGCTTCTGAGCGAGGTAGCGAGGCTTTCCGGATCGGATGTAAAAAAGAGCGAAATTCATGGTATGGCTCAGCGCGGTGGAAGCGTTGTCGGGCATGTAAAGTTTGGCGAGGTGGTTCATTCGCCGATAATCAGCGAGGGAGAGGCGGATGTGCTGCTCTCGTTCGAGAAGCTCGAGGCTTTGCGATCCATCAATTTCCTCAAACCGGGCGGCATGATTATTGTCAACGACCAGCAGATCGATCCGGCGCCGGTGGCATCGGGCGTGATGGACTATCCGGACGACGTCTGGGATCGAATCGTTAAGTCGTTCCCGAACGCGCTTTTGCTGGATGGGATGAAGCTCGCGAAGGAAGCCGGAAATATCCGTGCGACCAACGTCGTGCTCCTCGGAGCGCTTAGCAGGTTCCTTCCGTTCGAGAAAGAGCTTTGGAAAAGCGTCATCGAAAAGAGGGTTCCACCGAAGACGGTCGAGATGAACCTTAATGCGTTCAATCTCGGCAGAAAAGCGGCGGATAGATAGCATAATGGATTGCGACCGCAAGGAAATCAATCTCAAGAATTGCAATTGCACATATCCATGCGACAAGAAGGGCCTCTGCTGCGAATGTATCGAATATCATCGCAGTAGAGGCGAACTTCCGGCCTGCTATTTCACCGCAAGTGAGGAACGGACGTTCGATCGCACTATCGAATATTTCGTCCGTTGCCGATCTCAAAAGTAGATTTGCGGGTGCCGATTGTCGCAGCAAAGCGGGGCGCATTGCCGATTAAGATACTCCACATAGCCGATCTTCATATCGGGGATCGCCGATACGGCCGGTTCGACCCGGTCCGTTCGGTCAATACTCGCCTCGACGACCAACGACTATGCCTTAATTCATTAGCCGATACAGCATTAAAAGAGCGCGTCCGGGCGGTGATCCTGGCCGGTGATATATATCACAGCCGAACGCCGACACCGGCGGAGGAGGATGTTTTTGCGGAGTTTATCGCACGGCTGTCCGGCGCAAATATCGAAATATTCGCGATAACCGGCAACCACGAACGCCCTTCGAATCCCGGTCGCGCCTCGCCGTTGACCCATATCGACACCCTTCGAATACCGAATTTTCATCTCATAAACGAACCATCGGTTGCAACGGTTATCATCGACGGCGAACCTTTTGCCGTGGCCGCGATTCCATGGCCGCTTCGCCGCGAGATTGTCGCGGCCGGTTTTGCACAGGAAGGCGAAACTCCTTCCCCGGTGGCGTGGGACGCATATATCGCATCGCTGGTAAGAAGGCTCGCGGCGGAGGTTCCACCGGACGCTATCGCGATTCTCACCGCGCATCTGTGGACGGTGGATGTTGTCACCGACAGCCCGTTCGATCCGCGCGGCGAACCGATCTGTCGCGCGGAGACACTCGCGCGGTCGCCGTTTTCCTATATCGCGCTCGGCCATATCCACAAGCACCGCCTTTCGTGGCCCTCGCCACCGGTGGTCTATTCCGGGAGTATCGATCGAACGGATTTTTCCGAGGCAAGGATCGCGAAGGGGGCGGTCGTCGTCGAGATCGATCGGCAAACGGCGTCGTGGCGGTTCGTCGAGACGCCGGCGCGGCGGTTCGTCGATATCGAGATGAACCTCGAGGGATTTCCGCAACCCGCAGAATCGGCGGCGATAATGGCGCGAAACTACGACCTCGAAGGCGCTATTTTGCGGATAACTGCGACGCAGGCAAAGGGGGATACGCCACTCGATGGAAGAAGGCTTAGGCCGAAGTTGCCGGAGGTGTTTTTTCTGCGAATTGTCCGAAAAATCGAAAGTGGGGAGCGAGAGCCGTTTTCGGCACGGGCATTCACGCCGATGGACGCGTTGGAGGAGTATATATCCCGCGACAAAAGCCTCGCACCGTTTAAGGATCGCCTTATGAAACTCGCGCGCTCATTATCGGAGGAGGTTCGAGGAAAGTGATCCCGCGCAGATTGACTATCGAGGGATTTCGAAGCTATCGCGAGCCGACGACGCTCGATTTCACTGGGATGCATCGTGTGTGTATAATCGGCCCGAACGGTTCGGGGAAATCGACCGTCGTTACGGCGCTTTTGTGGGCGATCTTCGGCAAATCGCGCCTTCGCAAAAACGCAGATCTGATCAACTCGGAAAGCGATTCGGCCACGGTCGAGCTGGTCTTCGAGGTCGAGGGTCGGCGATATCGAATCAACCGCTCGCTCAAAAAGCATTCCAAAAACACCTCGCAGAAGGCTTTTCTTTATCTGGAATCACCGGATGGGGATGAGCAGATCGCCGACACGATCCGCGCGGTCGATGCTTCGATTTCGCGCATCTTGAATATGGATTACGAGGATTTCGTGTCGGCGAGTATCCTTCTGCAGGGCGAATCGGACAAATTTTCCGTGATGTCGCCGGCGGATCGAAAAACACTTCTCGCAAAGATTCTCGGCCTTTCGCTCTGCGAAGATATTGCAAAGCTTGCCCGAAGCCGGACACGCGAGATCGAGGCGGAAAAAATGGCGAGACGCGATGAAGCCGACCGCCTCGAATCCGATCTCGAACCGCTTCTGTCCGCACCGGAGGAACTCGACGATGCGACCGTGCGCCACGCGAAAGCTCGGAAAGCGGAAGAGGAGTCGCGGAAAAAGATCGAGGACGCACGCGCCGAGAAAGCGAAATTCGACGCGAGGCGGCGCGAGGTTCTTGCAGTCGGGGAGCGGATCTCCGCGAGGCGCCGCGAGATTCTGTCGATGGAAACAGAGATGGCCGACGCGGTTTTGCGGTCGAAAAGTATCGAGGAAACGATAGCCCGAAAACCCGAAATCGAGGCGCGGCTCGAAAGGCTCGAAGCTGCCAGACGACGACTCGGCCAAATAGAGCGCGCGGCGACGCGAACCCTCGAGGCCGAAAAGGAAATCGTCCGCTTGAGGGCGGAGATCGAGGCGTGGCGCAACAAGATCGCCGGCGAGATAGGAGTCTTGAATGCCGAAATCGCCTCGATGAAAAGGGATATGTTAAAACTCGACAGCTTGCTCGACCGCGAACCGGAGCTAATCGAGGCGCATAGGGAGTTCGTCGCGACGAAGGAATCGCTCGAAAAGCTTCGAGAGATGGCCGACGAAGCGAAGGCCGTTCTCGGCGGGATAACCAAGCTCCGCGCGACGATCTCCGCCGAGGAAGGGCGGCATAAAAAATCCATCGAGGAGCTTGCCGAAAGGATAGACGGTTTAAAAAAAGAGCTTACGGAATCTGATCCAAGGAAGCTGCGCGAAACGATCGAATCGCTGGACGAGGAGATCGCGCGACTGGAGAATATCGAACGCGATGTCGCGTCGTGCCGCGAAAAATGGCATCGGATCAACGATAAAAAAACCGCGCTTTCCGCCGAGTCGAAGCAGCTCGATATCGAACGATCCGAGAACGCCCGAAAGCTCGAACTTATCCGATCTTCGGAGAGCAGCGGATGCCCGCTTTGCGGCCAGGCCCTCGGAGATGAGCATCGCGAACGGGTTATCGCCGATTTCGCCGGCAAGATCGAGCTTTGCGACGAGCGCACTGCCCGGATTGCGGAAGAGATCGAGCGCCTTTCGGAAAAACTCTCCGAAACCGAAGTGAAGGGCAAAACGCTGAATGAGGAAAAAAGTCGCGCGGGCCGACTTCGGGAAAAACGTGCAGAGACAACGGAGAGGCTTCGCGCTGCGGAAAAATGCGCCGCCGAGCTTCGGCGCGTCGAATCGAAATACGCGGGGATCGAGCGCAAGCTGCACGAGCGGCTTTTCTGCGAAAAGGAGCGATCCGAGCTTAAATCGTTCGAGAAGGAGTATGGCAAAATTGCCATCGACGACGGGATTATCCGGGCATCCGAAAAAAAGGTCGAATCGCTCCGAAAAGCGGAGATAGAATTCGAAAATATCCCCGAAACAAGGGCGGAAAAGAAAAAACTATCCGCCGAACTCGACGAATCGATCCTCCGAAGGAAGAATCTGAAGGAGCGCCTCGAATCGAGTGCGGAGATCGAAACGAAATTATCGAAGATCGCCGAACTCGATGCCGCCGTCGATTCTGCGGGATATGACCGCGAAGAGCATCGGGCGGTCGAGGCAGAAGTCGCAAAGCTTGCCGATGCCGAGCGCCGAATCCGCGAAATCGAGATCGCTGAATCGACCATATCCGAGATTTTAAGGAACGTGAAAAATCTCGAAGGGAAGATAGATTCGGCAAAGGCGGACCTCGATGATCTATCAAAGCGGCGAGACGAGCTTGCCGCCGGACTTCCGCAGCCGGGTGAGCTTGAGAAGCTAATCGAATCCCTCGAAGAATCGCGCGAGCGGCTCTCCGCAGATTTGCGCGAGGCCGCGATTTCGCTTTCGCAGGCCCGCTCGAAGCTCGACGAACTGAAAAAAACAAAGGCGCGCAAATCCGAGATAGAGAGAGTGCTCGATGAGGTCGCCGAGCGGGAGAAACTCCATCGACTTCTCGCGGAGGCCATGGGGAAAAGCGGTGTTCCGGCGTTCGTGATCTCACAGGCTTTGCCGGAGATCGAGCGCGAGGCGGACGAGCTTCTCGCGCTGCTTTCCGGCGACGAGATGTCGCTAAAGCTCTCGACTTTCGAGAATCGCGAGAACCTCGAACTACGAATCGCGGACAGAAACGGCGAGCGACCATACGAAAGCTACTCCGGCGGCGAGAGCTTTCGGGTGGATTTCGCGCTTAGGGTCGCGCTTTCGAGATTTCTCGCCCACCGCAGCGGATCGGAACTCTCGATGCTGATCGTCGATGAGGGGTTCGGCACGCAGGATACCGAGGGGCTGGCGCTGCTGATCGAGTCGCTTCGTGCGATAGAAAGCGAATTCGCCCTTATCCTCGTAATCACGCATATCGAGAATCTGAAGGGGGAATTCGATCAGGTTGTGGAGGTTGGCAAAATCCCCGGAACTGGCAGCCGGATAAGAACCTACGTCTAATTAAACTATTCTTCTAACCTCAAAATTCGGATGATCTCGCCCGGATCGGAGGCGCTGCGAAGCTCTTCCCGAACCGAATCGACGCTTAGTATCGAGGCGAATTTCGACCAAATTTTCGTATAGATTCGGTCGTCGAACGATGGCGCGACCATCACGAAAAAGAGATCGACGGGCATTCCGTCCGGGGCGTCCCAATCGATCGGGAAATCGCTCCGTGCGAACCCGATTACGAGGTCGCGGGCGTGTTTCGTCCTGACATGTGGCACCGCGATGCCGTGTCCGAGGGCGGTCGAGGCCTTTCTTTCGCGGTTTATAAGGTCGGTAAGAAGCTTGTTTCGGTGCTGGATATTCCCGGATGGCATCAGCAGATCGATCATCTCTTCGATGATCTGTTCGCGCCGTTCCTTTATCGAAGGAAGGTTCGCGTCCTCCTCGCCGAATTCGACGATAAGCTCGTTCCATTCACGCGGTTTTTCCAGGTGAAGTCGCACGGTCTCGGTCGTCAGGAGCCTCGATATTCTTGCTTCCTTAGCCATCGTGCTCTTTCGCCCTTTGCGAAACCAATTCGCTAACAGGGATAAATTTTATGCCCCACTTTTCGAGTGTGGGCAAAACACGTTCTATAGCGATCAGCGTGTTTTTTTTGGCATGACCCACTATCAGTATTCCGCACTCCGATTCACGGCTCGAAAGGGCCAGGTCGATGAATCGTCTCGCTATCGCCGATGTGTCGTCCACGACATCGATATTTCCATCCTGGCATGTCGTCGGGATGCCGTGTTTTCGCGCTTCTTTCTCCGCGCATGTATATAGCGACGTTCTGCTATCGATGAAAAACAACCCCGATTCGTCGAGGGCACAGGCGACGGCGCTCATCGCATCCCTGTCGGATGTGGCTTTGCTGCCCATATGGTTATTCATGCCGACGGCATTCGGCATCTTTTCTATCGCAAGCACTATTCGACGTTCGATCTCCCTTTTGGGCAGGTTCACGAATATGGCGTTTTCGCCCGGATCGTCCTTAGGGAAGCTCTCCGGCTCCATGGGCATATGCACGATAATCTCGATATCGCGCTCGGCGAGGGCTTCATAGACCTCGGCGGTGAATTCCTCGAACGGCAGAACGCTCGCCGTAAATGATATATCGAGCTTCAAAAATCCACCGATCGAAGATAGCGGCAGCGCGCCGAAATCGTCGATTACAAGAGAAACCGTGCCTTCGAGAGGCTCCTTATTCTCGCGCGAGATGACGATCCTTCTGATAACGATTCCGCCGATTCCCGCGCTGATCGTTATTTTGCGCCCGAGCCGGTTCTCGACGCAATCGATAATCTCGCCGCCGGCCTCTTTCCATGCCGATTGAACGATATGATTGGCCATCGACATCGGAAAAGTCCGGGAAATCTCCGCTGTGATGCTCAGAAGTTTGCCGCCTACCCCCTCGATCTGGCCGACCTTTTGTATCTTGAGCTGGTTTTTCGGCGCGCCGAGTCTGGCCAATGCGCGGTAAAGAGCGAGATCGAGGTTTTCCTCGGTTGTCGTCGTGCTGCTTTTCATCGGACGGGAATATTCGCCGATGCTCTCTCCGGCGCTGAGTGTATCGATCGATGGCGGCGGTGTCGATCGTGGATTCTCCTTCGGGCGAATTAGGCTTGACAGAAGAAAAATCGCCGCCGCGACGATCACCGCGCCCAGCACTATCGCGATTACCGTCCGCGATAGCTTCGACCGACGCTTTGGCTTGCGCCTTTTTCTATGTAGAGTTTGAGCCATTATTATCCAAAAGCGGATTTATCTATATCGAAAATATTCTTACAATATAATACATAGATATAGTCTTTCGCAACATAAACCGTATTTTTTGG
>CAYNTG010000001.1:18884-63101 GCA_964400105.1 uncultured bacterium | reverse complement strand
GAAAATAGTTTTATTATCGCTGATTATTGCGATTTTCGGATCGAGTTCTTTGGGCGAAATCCCATCCGGGCATGTAATGCGTGTGCTCTCGGAGATCGGCTATGGCTGGGCTTCCAACCTCGAATGGCTTTCCGGCGACTCCACCGTTATATGGATCGAGACTCCGCCGAATAATCCGAAGCTCGCACGGCTTCAGGAATGGAACGGAACCTACAAGAGGACGCTGATTTCGGCGGGCGTTTTGAAGGTATCTTGCGGCAAGGTCGATTCGAGCAATGTCGTCCTGGCATCGGTTATGGTTCCCGATACTGCAAACTGGGATAAGCTTTCGCTGAAAATTTACCACGAGCGAGGCGCGTTCGAGTCGATCCAGCTTCCAATGGGGCAAATCCCCGGAATCGCGACATGGGATGGAAGCTCGGACTCGATCTTCTACGCCATCTGCACAAAACCCAATATTCCACCGGCACGGTTTTCCGCTACATTCGATGGCAATGTCGCAAAAATCGAAAGGGGATTGCCGCCGGGGGACGAGCTTCCGATCGGGAGAATCCCCGACGACACAACTGGGACCTGTCTCAAAACACTCTTTCCGGCTGCTCCTCAAATCGATTCCGATTCGATTCCATCGAATTTTATGACCGGAATAGTGCCACAAACCGATCTCGATTTCGTTGTCGAAAAAGGAACCTTATACATAATCGATGGCGAAGATTCGTTAACCATCTCAACTCGTGGAACGACGAGTATCGAAGAGATCGCATGGTCGCAGGACGGCCGCCGTGCGCTTATCTCGATATTCGGGCACCCATCGCGCGTGATGTTGCTGATGCTTGTCTGGCCCGATTAATCGCCGCTTCCGCGCAATTTCTCGACAGCAAACATCGCCTGACCCAAAGCGACGCCCGCATCTCCGGGCGGCACAAAACGATTCCAGAACGGCGATAGATTCTCATTTCGCAGTCCATTCAAAACCAGCTCGAATAGGATCGAATTCTGAAAAACGCCGCCGGTCAAAAGCACGCGGGAGATGCCGCGCCGCTCGCATATCGACCGTGCGGCTCCGACCAAACCGTTCGCGAAACCGCGATGAAAGCGCGTCGCTATGACGGAAGCTCCGTCGCGCCCACGAACATCGTCGGCAATCTCGATTATTGCCGGAATCGGATCGAGAATCCCATCGGAAAAATCGAATCTATACGCCCCCTCGATGCGCGGATCGAAAGCGGACATCAATCTTTGCGGGCACTCGCTTTCGTATGTGTTTTCGCAGCAAATCCCGGCCATGCAGGCCACGGTATCGAAAAGACGCCCCGCGCTCGAAACCATCGGCGCTCCGCCATTCGATACGATTTTCATCATTGGTTGCGCAAGATCGCCGAGCGATTTTACGAGATTTGGGAAATGTCGCCCAATGCGATCTCCGAATGCCTCGAACGCCCATGAAAGCGCCATTCTACGGACATCTACCGCAGCGCGGTCGCCGCCCGGCTGAACGACTTCTCGAAGATGCCCGACACGCTCGAATTCGCTGTAATCGACGATCAGGAATTCACATCCCCAGATCGAGCCGTCTCCGCCGTAACCGAAGCCATCCAGAATGAGAGCCAGTACCGGCTCGTTCGGCAAACGGTTTCCGGCGACAACGGAAAGAGCGTGCGCGTAATGGTGCTGAACCCGAAAGAGCGGAACGCCCAGCTTCTTGGCGAGACGCTCGGCTTTAATGGTGGATAAATAATCGGGGTGGAGATCGCACGCCACAGCGCGAGGAACGACATCCAGCCATCCAAGATAACGATCCAACACCTCGTCGAAAAATGCGGATGACTTCTCGCCTATCATATCGCCAAAATAAGGCGAGGGAAAGGCCTCGGCGCCGCGCGTCAGGCAGAATGTGCCCTTGAGATCGGCACCGACGGCGAGAACGGAAGGCCCGGCATTCGGCATCTCGATAGAGCGCGGAACGATTCCGCGGCTTCGGCGAACGATTATCATTTCATTCTCCGAAACGAATCCCACCGAATCGTCGCTTCGACCGATTATCTCGCGATTATGGACGAGAAAATAATCCGCGATGCCGTTAAGGTCTTCGACCGCTTCGGCGTTGTCGCACACGATTGGCTCGTCGCGCCGATTTCCGCTCGTGGCGATAAGAACATGGGAATCCATTTTCGCAAAAAGAAGATGATGAACCGGCGCATAAGGCAGAAATACACCGAGCCTATCGAGTCCCGGTGCGAGCGATTCCGGTAGCTTTGGCTTAGGCTCGTTTTTCATCTTTACAAGGAGAATCGGCGCCGACGGCGATTCGAGAATTTCGGCCTCAAAGCGCGATAGCTCGCATAGATTTCGAGCCGTTTGAATATTCTTCACCATCACCGCAAATGGCTTTGAATGACGCCGCTTCCGTCGGCGAAGCTCATCGACGACATCGTCGTTAAGGGCATCGGCCATCAGATGAAAACCGCCGATACCTTTCACCGCAACGATCTTCCCGGATAACAAAAACCGCGCCGCGCGCTCGATCGGATTTTCGCAGGAGATCGTTTTCCCTTCGCCATCGAGAAGCTCGTATCGCGGGCCGCAAACCTCGCATGCGTTCGGTTGGGCGTGAAAGCGTCTATCGTGAACATCCATGTATTCTCGATTGCAGTCCTCGCACATCGGAAAATCGGACATCGTGGTCAATGGCCGGTCGTATGGCAATTCGCGGACGATGCTATATCTTGGGCCGCAAAGCGTGCAGTTGATAAACGGATAACCGAAGCGTCGATCCGCCGGATTGAGCAGCTCGCGGGTGCATTCCGGGCATGTTGCCAGGTCGGGCGAGATCGATGTGACGTCGCCCTCGGTCGATTCGCTCGGGACGATCACGAAATCGGAATATCCCTCCGGCGAAATCTCGGCAACCGTCATCTCCCGAACGATAGACGCCCTCGGTGCTCTCGAACGCAGCGCCCGGATAAATTCGTCGATCCTCGCGCCCTCCGCATGGATAGTGACACCGCCGGTGTCGTTTCGGACGAAACCGACGATATCAAATTCGCCGGCCAAACGATAAACCGTGGGTCGAAATCCGACCCCTTGAACGATGCCTTGTATTCGAATGATTGCCGCATTCATGGCGTATATGATATGCCAGATATATTCAAAATCAAGTTTGATCGATCGTTTGATAAAATCTTTCGGCCAACCCAATTAATATCGTTGACGGGTAGCAAACTATGTATATTTTTAGAGGAAAATGGAGGCGATTATGGATAGACTTTGGCAAGAACTATCGATTATCGATGAAATCGGCGACGAGGACCTTCGGGCGAAGGTTCGTTTAACAATGGAAACCGCTATCGAGCGCGCGGGATGGACGGAGGATAACATCTTCGAGATTCCGTTCACGCTGCTTATTCCGGGCACGAATGTATCGCTCGTCGAGCACACGAAACAGGTTACGGAGATGGCCCTCGACAACGCCGAGCGCATGGCCGGGGCATATGAAGATTATAAATTCGACCGCGACGTCCTTATCGCTGGCGGCATTCTTCATGATGTCGGCAAATTTCTCGAATATAAATACGAGGACGGCGCTTTCGTGAAATCGGAGATCGGCAAATACCTTCGACATCCGTTCAGCGGATGCGCTATCGCCTACGAAATGGGCCTTCCGCCGGCGGTTTGCCATTGCATTGCAGTCCATGCCCACGAGGGCGACGGCGGCTGGCGAAGCCTGGAGGCCATAGCGATTAACAAGGCCGACTTCACGAATTTCCATTCGCTGAAAGAACTACATTATAGAAAGAATATATGAGATTGCTGATTTTTAACAGAAAACAAGAATTTAAGCTGTCATTGCGAGATCACTGAAAAGGGGCACAACTTTCAATTTTGGATATTTTATAGCTTTTCTCAGCTCAAGTTTCGACCTTCGGTGATTTTCAGGCCGGAGCGGGTAAGTTGCTTTTCAAGTTTGCTCATGAGCTTATCATAAAGGTCGTTTTCGTCAAGACGGTTGCGGAACCTTATCAGCGTTGTGTCGTCCGCGCATCTTCCGATGTTTTCGTAGCACTCGTCGAGCATCGGGCGGAATTTCTCGAAGTCTATGATTTTGCTTATGTTAGCTAAGAATTTGTTTTCCGGGATTTATCTCATGAAGCCATTAAGAAGTGAACTTTGTATTTTCGGTTTTGTTGCAAAACAAAAATCAGCAAGCTCTGATACTCAATAACAATTTCAAAGGATAGAATGAACTATAAAAAACTCGATAAACTCGGTCGAATCGGTTTTGGGAAATTTGCGGCAAAAAGAGCACTTAAGAAGGATGTTATAACAGGTATATCGAGAAAACCGCCGCAGACCGTCTATTGGATTCAACATACAGAGTGCAACCTGAATTGCCCTATGTGCAATGTTAAGCATGTTCCGATAAAAGAAGAGCGTGTGGAGTGGATTTCTACCGAGCGAATGATCGAGATCGTCGAGGAAATCGCGGATATGGGCGTTATGAATTTCGGTGTATCGGGCGGAGAGTCGCTTGTCGATAAAGACAGATTGTTCGCAGTTCTGGAGGTAGCTGCGGCTAAAGGGATGTATACACATTTCGGGACAAACGGTCTTTTGCTAAACGAAGATATTATAAGAAGATACGATGGTTTGGGAGTCGGGCATATCTCGCTTTCCGTCGATGGAATCGGCGATGTGCACGATGTAATCCGGGGGCGAAAAGGGGTATGGGAAAAAGGAGTTCTGAAATCGCTCAACGCCTTCGAGGATGTCAAACCAAAAAATATCAACCTTAAAATAAACAGCGTGATCTCCGACGAGAACATCGACAACCTTCCAGAACTCGTTAGATTCGTCGCCGAGCGAGGATATGTCATTTTTCTGCAGCCATTCGATCCATGTGCCTATGCCTTTTTGACCAAACATAAGGATGCCACAAAGGCTCATGAGCGGTTTCCGCAATGGATACCACCGGAAAGATTCGGTTTATTGAATGAAACGATAGACAGGATATTGGAGATCGAAAAGAAATTTCCCGGCACGATCATGAACGATAGGGAACATCTCGAAGCGGTCAAAAGATACTTCACGTTCGACCTATTGGAAAACCCGCAGCCATGCACCGTCGCATTTCAGAACGTATGGATAAAGCCGAACGGAAATGTTGGATATTGCAACTATGGTTTGGTCGGCAATCTCAAAGAGACGTCGTTTCGGGAACTGTGGAACAGCGATAAAATGGTAAAAATCCGAAAGGCGATGCTCCACTGCAATTTCGTCTGTCTTCTTGGGTGCATCTATTCCCCGTCGCCGTTTAGACTGTTCATTAAAGGCATCAAAACGGCGAAAAGATTCCTGAAATAATCGTCGGCTTATGTTGCTTTTTCGGTTTTTCTGAGTAGAGATCGATGAAAAACAAGCGGAAACCTTTACAAAGTGATAAGTCGAGATCACTATCGACAAAAAACCGCCCGATGACACAACGCTGGTAAGGTTCCGCAACCGTCTTGACGAAAACAACTTTTACGATAAGCTCATGAGCAAACTTGAAATGCACATTTCAACAATGATACTCACTCCTTCGGTTTTTTCAGAAACTCGAAATTACCTTTTCGCTTGCGAGATGGCGATATAATCTCCATTTTGTTGTTATGATTTCATTCGAATTGAATAATATCGACGGCCACGCCCGCACAGGGATATTGCATACTCCCCACGGCGATATCCCGACGCCTGTTTTCATGCCGGTCGGCACGCGCGGCACCGTAAAAACACTCGAAATCCGAGACCTCGAATCCGAGGATTATCGGATCGTGTTGAATAACATGTATCATATGTTCCTTCGTCCGGGGCTGGAGATTATCGAGGAGATGGGCGGGCTTCACGGATTTACCGGGTGGAACCGCGCGATACTCACGGACAGCGGAGGTTTTCAGATCTTTTCGATGGCGGATTTAACAAAAATAAACGAGGAGGGCGTCCGATTCCAGAGCCACCTCGACGGCAGCTATCATTTTTTCTCTCCCGAACGTGCCACGGAGATTCAATATCGAATGCGCCCGGATATATTTATGGCATTCGACGAATGCCTCGCATATCCATCGACAGAGGCCGATACGATGCGCTCGGTCGAGCTTACTCTAAATTGGGCGCGACGCTGTAAAGAGGAATGGGAGCGGCGAATATCAGCCGACCCGAACGGGAAAGACGCGCCCTCCATATTCGGAATTGTCCAGGGAGGCGTGGACCACGGTCTGCGGAGATATTCCGCCGCAAAAACCGTGGAGATCGGTTTCCCCGGTTATGCCATCGGCGGCCTTTCCGTCGGAGAACCGAAATCGATGATGTGGCCCGCAGTCGAAGAATGTATCCCCGAACTTCCAGTCGAAAAACCGAGATATATGATGGGTGTCGGAACGCCGGCAGACCTTGTAGAGGCGGTTGCTCGTGGGGTCGATATGTTCGATTGTGTTCTGCCGACCAGAAACGCACGGAAGTCCACTGTATTCACC
This sequence comes from uncultured bacterium, assembly GCA_964400105.1. Classification (GTDB taxonomy): domain Bacteria; phylum UBP14; class UBA6098; order UBA6098; family UBA6098; genus CAYNTG01. The sequence continues at coordinate 56,592 of CAYNTG010000001.1, read as the reverse complement.
TCGCGCGGCAAGCTTTCCCTCAAAGCCGCCTATTTTGCCCGCGACGAGCGGCCTATCGACCCCGAATGCGATTGTTATACATGCAAAAACTACTCCCGCGCGTTCCTTCGCCACCTCTTCTCCGTCGGCGAAATCACCGCGATGAGGCTCGCGACTATCCATACGCTACATTATTATAAGAAGCTCGTAGATGAAATGCGTCGGTCTATTGAAGATAACAGGTTCGATGAGTTCCGGCGGGAATTCCACTCGAAATTTCAAAACAAGCTTATCAAAGAATAAAGTCCGGCAGGCGGATATGACTGCCAACGACCGAGTTTAGTGGCGATATGTGTCGGTTATAGGTTGACAATTGAAAATGAATATGTATGATTAAAAGACATAGAAAAATTTGCAAAATAATATTGTCCTATATGAAAAAATAGCTAATGAATCCTGAAAAATCCCTATTTCGCGCCGATTGGCATATAGCAGATAATCGGAGTTTTCCACCTCAATATTTAACGGACAATCCATTGTCTTGCAAGGGATTGGCGATTATACTTTACATCGAACGAATATCGAATAGCATTGTATGAATAGCATAACAACAAAACAATCTAAGATACTCGTCCTCGACGACGATGTCCGCATCCGCAAGATACTCGGTATCCAACTCGAACGCGAGGGTTATCAGATCGATTTAGCCGGGACGGGAGAAGAGGTTATCGAGAAGCTCGGCAAGGACAACATCTACGATCTCCTTATTGCCGACATCAAATTGCCCGGCGTCAATGGCAAACAGGTTCTCAAATTCGCTATCGAAAATGTGCCCGATATGCCGGTGGTCATGCTCACCGCCGTAGCGGATTTCGAGACCGTCGTTTCCGTCATGAAGGGTGGAGCGTTCGATTTCCTCATAAAGCCTATCCGCTATAACGAGCTTATGGCAAGCGTGAAAAAGGCCATTGCCTATGGTCGCCTGGTCAAATATAACCGACGTCTCGAGCTCGATAATCGAAAATATCAGGTGGAACTCGAGGTGGAGGTGAATGAGCGCACGAAGGAGCTTTCAACGGCCCTCGCACAGCTTCGAGTCGTGCATATGGACACGGTGCGTATCCTTTCGGGCGCTATCGAGGAAAGCGATCCTTATATCCGCGGCCACGGAAACCGCGTCCGGCATATGGCGCATCACATGGCGGATGCGCTAGGATACTCGTCACAAGAGCTGGATATGCTCGATTTCGGCGCGCTCCTTCACGATATAGGCAAGATTGCCATCGATCCGCGAATCTTGAATAAACCGGCCGCATTGACTCCCGACGAACGCAAGATCGTCGAGACGCATCCTCTAGTCGGAGAGAGGATCGTCAGCAAGGTAAGTTATTTCTCTCAGATCGTTCCGGTGATTCGATGGCACCATGAGCGTTGGGATGGCAACGGCTATCCAGACGGACTCAAGGGCGAGGATATACCTATCAGCGCGAGAATTCTCACCGTAGTGGACTCATACGACGCTATGACATCGGATAGGGCATATCGACTCGCGCTTCCTACCAACGAGGCTATCGATGTCTTGTATCAGGAGAGTGGAAAACAGTTCGATCACGATATGGTGGAGCTGTTTATACGCGAAAAAACATTCGAACTGCATTTCGAAGACTAAGACGATCTCACCGAAATATTCCTCGACCGATTTTTTTTCATCGAAGGGTGAAACAATAATCTCTAGTTGCAAGCTTGCCCTTGCGAAACCGGAAAAATTTTATAAATTGTAATCCCTTATGGTTGAAAACGAAAAGAAAATAGACGAGAGATGTCGCGTGCATCTGGAGATGTTCGAGGGGCCGCTCGATTTGCTTTTATATCTCATAAAACGCGATGAGATCGATATATACGATATCCCGATAAGCCATGTCGTTCGCGAGTATATCGACTATTTGAATAAAATGGAAAAGCTCGACCTCTCCATCGCCGGAGAATACCTTTTCATGGCGGCCCTTCTGGTAAGCATCAAAGCGCGCATGCTCCTTCCAGTTCCGGAGGTAGATACCGACGATATCGAGGACCCGCGCCGGGAACTGATCGAGATGCTCGTCGAGTATAGGCTTTTCAAGAAGGTCGGAGATCGCCTTTCGAGATTTCGGGAAGAGCAGGAATACCTATTCTCGAAAGGGAGTTATCCAGAATCGAAGATCGCGTCGAATTTCATCGTCGAGGAACTTGCGCCGATCGATCTATATTCCCTTTTTCGCACGGCATGGGAAATGCTTCGCAACGAGAACATGATCTTGCCGGGGTTCGATGAGGAGGAGATCGATGTGGAGCAGCGAATGGACTTCATCGTGAACTTCCTCGCCGAAAAAAAGAGGGCGAGGTTTATCGATCTTTTCGAGGCGCAAACGACTGCGGTGCTGTTCGTCGCCACGTTTATCGCGCTTCTCGAGCTGGTTCGTAAGAAGAGCGTTCGGATCGATCAGAGTGGTTCGTTCGGTAATATTTGGCTGTATCCAAACCCGGAGGAGATGATTGTCGGAAATTGATAAAAAAGGTATCATCGAGGCGTTGATCTTTGCATCGCCAAACTATTTGTCCCACTCGAAAATGGCGTCTGTCGCCAGCCTCGATTCCAATGAACAGGTAGGACGGATCGTCGATGCGCTCAACAGAGATTACGAGAAAAACGGGCGCTCGTTCAGGATCAAACCAATAGCCGGCGGCTATCAGTTTTTCACGACGAAGCCCTATGCCCCCTATCTTCGCGAGATTTTTTCGGAGAAGAAGGTGTCGAGGCTTACGCGCTCGATGCTCGAAGTGCTCGGTATTGTCGCTCTCAAACAACCGGTTACAAAACCGGTTATCGAGAAGATCCGCGCGGCCGACAGCGGCGGACCGGTTCATTCGCTTCTCGATCAGGGGCTTATAACGATACGTGGTCGCCAAAAGGCCCCCGGAAGGCCTTTTTTGTATGGAACGACGCGCGAATTCCTGCGGTTCTTCGGCCTGAAAAGGATCGAGGACCTTCCCGACGAAACCGAACTTGCGGGTCTGTTTTCCGATGCCGGAAATAAAGATATACCTGAAATGGATATAGAGGACGATGGTGAAAAAAGCGAAGGATAGCTGCGGAATAAGGCTCAATGTGTTCGTGGCCCGTGCGGCGGGTTTGTCCCGCAGGAAGGCCGATGCCGCGATTTCCGCTGGACGGATCGAGATCGACGGCGAGTTGGTAGATCGATACGGATATCGAATCGCTGAAGGGGAAAGCGTTACTTTGGATGGAAAGCGTTTGCGCCTTCCGCCGAGTAATATCTGGATTTTGATGAACAAACCGGGCGGATATATCACGACTCGCAGCGATCCGTTCGGGAGAAAAACGGTGATGGAGCTTTTGCCAAAAAATCATCGAAACCTGTTTCCGGTGGGAAGGCTCGATTACGAGACCACCGGGGTGCTGCTTTTCACAAACGACGGCGATATGGCGCAACGGATGCTTCATCCAAGCTACGGGGTGCCGCGAAGTTATCTCGTCGAGATCGTTGGAAAATTATCGACCGATGAGATCGAGATCGCACGGCGGGGAGTGATCCTCGACGGGCGGCGGGCAGTGCCGTCGCGGATGGAAATGGTAAAACAAGATAGGAATAGTCAATCCTGGCGGATCGATTTTCACGAAGGTCGATATCACGAGGTGCGCCGCTTCTTCGGATCGATTGGCCACGAGGTGATATCCATCGAACGCTTTTCGTTCGCGGAAATCGAGGTCGGCGATCTTCCGTTGGGAGGGTCGCGTGTTTTGACCGCAATCGAGGTGAAAGAGCTAAAAAAAAGACTGGAGAGATATGCCGGAAATCGAGATTAACACACCGGAAAACGCGATCGGGGTTTTCGATAGCGGAGTAGGCGGTTTGACCGTCGTAAAGGAGATTTTTTCACAGATGCCAAACGAGGAGGTCGTATATTTCGGCGATACCGGTCGATATCCATACGGAACACGAAGCCCGGAAAGGGTGCGAAGGCTTGCCCTCGAAAACTCGAAGCTGCTTCTCGATTTCGATGTAAAGATCATCGTGATCGCCTGCAACACGGCATCCAGCGTCGCCTTGGATTATCTCGAATCGGCGTTGCCGGTGCCTGTCATCGGCGTCGTGAAACCCGGTGCGTATGCCGCCGCCAGAACGACCCGCAACGGCAAGATAGGCATTATCGGCACCAACGCCACGATCGAATCAAAAAGCTATGAAAAGGAGCTTAAGGCGCTGAACCCGCAGATCGAGACCGTGGCCAGAGCGTGTCCTCTGTTCGTCGCGCTCGCCGAGGAGGGATGGACGCTCGGCCCTATCGCGCGTATGGTCGCCGAGACATACCTCGCGGACCTGCGCCTCACGGATATCGACACCTTGATATTGGGTTGCACACATTACCCTTTGCTCGAAGGCGTGATCTCGGAGACGCTCGGCTCGGGCATCAAGTTGGTGGATTCAGCGGAATCGACGGTGATGGAGATCCATCGCCTTCTTCAGTCGGCAGGCGCAGAGCGGAAAAGCGACAGGAAGCCGACGCATAGGTTTCTGGTGAGCGATGCCCCTGAAAGATTTGGAGCTACCGGAGCAAGGTTCCTCGAAAGGAACATCGAACGGGTTAGGAAGATCGATATCGAGGATGACCATTCAGGTCAGCAAATGTAAGTTAAATCACTAATCGCCTTGACAATACCCCCACCATTCTTATATTTATTTCAATGGATTATGGACTAATTTGTCTGTATGTCATGTATTACTTAAGAAGATTTGTTTTACTTCCTTGTAATATAAGAAGTTAGAAATGTAAATTGTAATTGGAGGCCATTGTGGTCCGTTTGGTTAGAATTTCGTATGTAGCGACGCTCTTTTTAATTTTGTGTGGTGGTGTTTTTGGACAAACCTATTTCTCCGTATGGGACTGGGATTGCGAGGCGCGGGTCGACTCGACTAGAGGCGGTTTCGGTGTCGGAAAGCATTCCACCGGAGAACAACTTACATTCGAATTTCCGACCGAGGCTTTGCTCGCAAATCCTTCCTCGAATCCGGTTTTCAAGATCGACGGCGAGATATATGCATGGGTCGGGATCGTTCCATCTCCCGATCATGACCTCTACGATTACATGGCACCGGATTATCCCAAAAAACTGCTCTCCACAAACACGATACAGAACAGATGGATATTTCCACTTCCCGGCAGCGAAGAGGTTCAGATCGATCAGTTTTTTACCCCTGACCATTATACAATTTCCGTAGTCGATGATGCGGAAACAACGCTTGTTAGTTTGGGCGTTATTAAGGTTAAATATCACATTGTCAACAGTGGGATGCTTCCGCATTCTATTGGTGTAGAGCATAAATGGGATATCAATATCAACGGCAGGGACGATGCTCCGGTTTCGATCCCCGGAAACAGTGCCGATACGAACAGCGTCTATGAGGGTTCGATTCCCGGGGCGTTTGTAGCGGCAGAATTTGACCTTTTCGATTCGGATTTGGATCAGCTTGTTGCGACCGGTCTTATTGGTATCGAGGGCGCGACGCCGCCGGATTTTTTTGCTTACGGAAATGAATTTATGTTGATACCCTCAAAATTCGATATCGATATAACTTTTGCCGGAGGGGATTATGCTAATAGTGGTGTCCTTCTTCGTTGGAACCCGCGAACGTTTCCAGCGGGATACACACTTGATTTAATTACAAAATATGGTTTTGGCAATATCTCGTCCGTGATCGGAGACCTTTCTTTGGCACCTTACGGTAGCAATTGGCCTGCCGAGGGTTGCAGCCTCGGTGGAAATCCAAAGGTATTCTGGGCGGATATTCAAAACAATTCTAGCGGTCTAACGCCGTTCGACACGGTATGGGTTTGCGTGGACTACGATTCCGGATTGGCCACGATGGTCATAGACCCATTAGACATTTATGTCGATTCCCTTTGCGTCGAGTATCTCGATATGGCTCCCGGCGACTTGTATTCACCAAGGTGGCTTTTCAACTCCGTCGCGGACACCTTTGGAACATTTTGTATAACATACTCGGGCAGCACCTCGACACCGGGGATAGCGAATGCGGAAACGACTAGCTGTTTCGATATTCCATATATCAGTGGAATCGGGCCGGATGTCGAGTTTATTCAGCCGTCTTATTCATTCACGGCCTGCACTACTGGAAGTGGTCTGGAGCTCTGGGTTCTTTTCGATGAAACGGAGGACACTGTCGGTCTCAACTTCGCTGAGACGGTTGTTCGAATCGATGTTAAAAATTCGGTCTTAGACACATTCGCTATAGTCGATTGGACATTCGATGCCGCTTTCCAATGGGGACACAGTGATGGTAATCTTTTGGACACACTGATGATTCCGCTCGACACTATTTCATATCTGTCCTATGGAACCGGCGACTCGATAATAATATGCGTTCTTCATGCCGTCGATTTCAACGATTGTTCTGCTTTGTATATTTGCGACACGATACTTGTCGATCAGGATCCTCCGGAGATATGGTTTATTAATCCGCCGCCGGATACGAGTATCGCATCGCCGGCGCCGATGATCCAGATCGGATTGAGCGATTACATTTCCGGCGTGGATTCGACAAAGATATTCTACACGATAAACGGCGTCCATTACGATGCTTCATTTCCGGGTTCGTATTATAATCCCACGACGAAACTCTTGATGCACACCCCGCCGTTCGACTTCCCCTGCGAGGCATGGGTCGACGTATGCCTCGATTCCGCCGCAGACCTCACTGACGGTTTCTGCGGCCCGAACTGGGTTTACGATAGCTGCTGGAGTTTCTTTGTGGATTGCAATCCGCCGACCATAGAGATGATTCAACCGTCGAACCTCTCGATAATCTCGTGCGACACTGCGATTACTGTCATTTTTGCGGTGCACGACAGCACCTGTGTCGATACGACGGCTGGCATCGTTAATTTCATTCCCGGTCCGACATGCACGCTGTCCACGTCTTCCTGCGATGTCGAATGGATGTGCGATACCATCTTTATTCACGGGGTGGATTTACCCAGCGGAGCGATTCGAGTCGATGTAAAAGAAATCCAAGATGGTGTCGGCAATGTGATGGCTCCGGTCGTCTTTAATTTCATGGTCGATACGCTTGGCCCGATGCCGGATTCATTCTCTATTTCGCCTATTCCTGGAAGCTGGGTATCCCCTTCGTTCGCCTGCAGTGTAAAGGTTTCCGACGACTCGCCAATTGACGAATTAAGCCTGAATTGGCGTTTCATTGTCGATGCGACGACTTTCGAATACGACATTGCAGCCATTAACACGAGCATCCATTCGCTCGGAGTCGATAACACGCTGATATATTCGAACGCACTGAGCGGTTTCCCGCTCGACAACGGCGATACGGTGCATTGCTGTGTTACAAGGTGTAACGACGTTGCAGAGCTTTGCGGGCAGAATACGCTCGCTGGTGATTCGATTTGCTGGGACTATTTCGTCGATGGCATAGGACCGGAAGCCTCGCTGCTTTGGCCTGAGGACGGCAGCATCTCGGCATGTGTTCCTCTTGGTTGGGTCGATGTGCTTATCAGCGATATATCGGAGGTCGATCCTACCACCGTTCTCATTCAGATTGCCGGGCTTATGTTCCCGGTAACGCAATTCGGAGATACATTCCGATGCTATATCGGTCCGGCGGACCCGATTCCGCTTTGTCCGGATAGCGTTACGGTCAAGCTTGTTCAGGCGAACGACCTTCTCGGCAATATTACGCTGGACAGTTCGTGGTCGTTCATGCTCGATACTATTCCACCATTCAGCGATCCTCTGACCTGGAGTCCCACTCCGACATTACCGATCCCGCCGGTTTCGCCTTTCGATACTATCACCTTCGTTGTGGAACCCGGATGCGCGGGTTGGTTCAGCCATTCGAATACACTGCTCGAACTTTTCACGAGGCCTTCGGGAGATATCGATACAATAAAAGGTTCCGATTCGAGGGTTATTTGGGATGCCGACACATGGAACCTTCCGATCCCGAGCCTGGACTGGATAGTGGACAGCGATACGATATGTATCCGAATTTCCCATCTGGAGGATTCCCTCGATTATATGGGTTTGGGTGGTTGTTCACCGGCATTCGCAGAGGGGATGATGGGTTTTGATGAGTGGTGTATTCGAGTCAGTGCCGGCGGTCCTATGATCAGCCGAAGGCAGCCGCTGAAGATGTATCTCAGTTGTTTCGATCCGCCGAATGGCTTTACATATAGGGTCTATGACGACGACGGTCTAAATGCCAATACGATCCGGTTCGTTATTCATTCGCCGGGCGCACCCGATTCCGTTATCGATTGGGGAGATTTGCCCGGTGTAATAGACACCTCGTGGATTCTGGAACCGGACGAATTCCTGGTAACCTTAAATATCGACCTATCCACATTCGCAGCCGTCGGCGAGACGGTTTGCGTCGAGTTCAATCGAATTCAAGATATGTTCGGTATATTGAACGAGGGCGTGGATAATTGGTGTGTTGTCGTGGATACAACGAATCCATGCCCTGATGATTTCTATCCCACCGATAGCTTGGAGATATTCACGCGGACGCCGCTTATTTGGTCCTATGTCCCGCGTGATTTTGCTCCGGTTCTCGGCGATAGTCTCGCGTTTTCACTCGATGGCGGATCGAGCTGGATTTGGGTCTCGGATACCTCCGGCGCCGTCTATTGGGTCGCGGATACGGCCTTCTTCAATGTCGGCCTATTGGATGCATCTTTATGGGTTTCCGGTGGCGATACGGTCGATATCTGCATCCGAAACACCGACGACACGGATACCCTTGTGGGTTGCGACCTCAACCATTGCCAGACTTGCTGGACATTCTGGCTCGCTTCTAACGGGCCGATCCCGCATGCGGCCATGCCGGAGGACGGATGGATATCGGCATGCCCGACGGTCGATTCGATGGTCATAGCCCTGTCCGACTCCGACGGAATATACTGGCCGTCGATAGAGGTTACCTGCAGCAGCTATGTTTTTGGAACCTCGAACCATTATGTCTGGCCGTCCGGGAACCTTCATAATCGCCCGGAAACGCTAATCGTTATCCCGGATGTGCCATATTCATCGGAGGATACCATCGGCGTTACTGTCTGGGCCTATGATAATCTGATGAATTTCGTTTCCAGCGGGCCTTACGAATATGAATTTATCATCGATCAAACGCCGCCGGAATCGATCTGGACGACACCTTCATGCGTTGACGATTCCATAAGCGATAACACTCCGGTTATTTGGTTCAACGCCCACGACATATGGGGGAGGGTCGATACCCTCGCATGGTGCATCGGATTTTTGCACCCCGGAACCACGACGGAATGGGACACGATTTGCTATGATGACGCCGTTTCGGCATGGATGTTCACCGGCTCGACCGATTCCGTCGGTTTGAACACCGCGCTGGTTCCTCAACTCGACCCGTGGTGGTTCGGCGGCGACACGATTATCTTCACGGTGCTCGATGTCTGCGATTGGGCCGATATCTGCGAACCGAATTGCATCGCCTGGTCCGACACGTGCAGACTTCCTGTTGCGGCAAGAGGCCCCGATATTATCAATCTTTGGCCGAGCGGAAACGGGGTCATCGGTTGCGAACAGCCGGATACGCTTGAATTCGAGATTTTCGATATCGACGGAATAGACATATCGAGCCTTACCTTATGGTATAGATCATGTGTTATGGACAGCGTCGATTACGGCATAACCGATTCCGGGATGATCGTCGATTATCGCGACGGACCCGATGCGGATACGCTCTATTTCGTTCCGCCGGAGATACTGGCGGAGGGATGCCGCTTCCAGATCGGCATCGAGGTTATCGATATGATCGGCAACGCTCAGGAGCCGAACTCGTTCGACTTCGTCTATGATTACACTCCACCGGAATTCATAATAGATCATCCGTTCGATGAGGCATTCAGCTTCACGCCGGAGGTGTATATAGTATTCCCCGACAACATCGCGGGGATCGACACAAATTCCGTTACCGTTTCCGTGGTCGGCGGCCCATGTGCGTTTGTATCGGCCACTTCGCCCGCACCGGATACCATCGAATGGCGAATGGTGGCGGGGATTCCCGAAACGCTGATATTCAGCTTCGATCCATTGGATTGTATTCTTACCACCGGCGATTCGGCCTGTATCCATGTTGATATGGCCTGCGACTACGCTGCGGCATGTCCAGCTTGCACGACGTTCGACACGACATGGTGTTTCGAGGTCGTTCAAGGTGGGCCGGAGGCGGAAATCACATATCCGTTGGGGTTGGTATGTCCTGAGGATACAATCGTTCTCGATTTCGACGACATGGACGGCGTGGTTGTTACCGGCATGAGCTTCACCGTGAACGGCGTTCCAGTTGCATACCCCGGCCCGGAATTATCATGGGACCCGGTCGAATATGTCCTCGTATTCAGCCCTGCGACAATCTTCGATATCGGCGATGTCGAGATATGCATTTCTGGTGTCGAGGACGGCCTCGGATATGCAATGACCGCGTCATGCTGGGATTTGACCGTCGATGTCGAACCGCCGGTGGTCGAATATCTTTCGCCGACCGGAACTGTGATCGATCACCATCCAGAGGTTCGACTTGCCATTTGGGACAGCCTGAATTTCGTCAGGCCGGACTGCTTTGTTCTCACAATCAATAGCGATACATTCACTTATGACGATAGCATTTTAACATGGATTCCCGAATCGACTATAGCGATGCCCGGCACGCTCGTTTGGAGCGCGGTTCTGGCGGGCGACACGCTCGAACCGGGCCCGGTCGAAATATGTCTTATCGAGGCCTGCGACAGCACGGGATGTCTTGCGAATAATATGCTTTCCGCGCTTCTCGACACGTTCTGCTGGAGCTTCGATGTCGATACCGGCGACGGCCCGATCGTCACGCTCGAGCAGCCGGACGAATGCGGACTCGGAATCTCATGCACGACAGCGTTCCAATTTAGATGGTCGATACGCGACGTCGAGGGTGTCAATCCAAGCAGCATTATTATCGGCTATGGCGAACGCGGACTTGTGCATAGTTACAACATCGATTCGCCGGAGGTTACGCTTATCGACCACGACAGCACCCTGCTTTTCGAGCCGGGTGCGCCCGAGGCTCCGGGTAGTATCTGGGTTACCATCGACAATATGAACGACGTTCTCGGCAATCCGGCGTTCGGGTTCGAAGACACATGCTGGTTCGTTATCGATTGGGACGCGCCATACATCCTGGATTACTGGCCCGATGATCTATCCGAGGTCGCGACGCCGTATCCATTGATCCGTTTCCACGTTACCGATACGAGCTATATTCTCGATTATTCGACTGCGATTATCTACATAGATGGAACCGCCTATCCTGTTTCGGACCCGCATGTTTATTGGCATGGCGACACGGTCTTCTTCGATCCGTCGGTCTCGCCGTCGCTACCGTTCGGCGGTGGCGATACGGTCATTTTCTGCCTCGACAGCCTTGCGGATTCGACAGTTATCTGCGACCCGAATGTCATGGCCACCGAATGCTACACATTCTACATAAACGCCGACGGCCCGCGTTTGTCGATTATCTTCCCGGACACGACTATCGATCCGATGGTTACGTTCTGCGATTCCGGCGCGTTCTGGATTCACACGATAGACCCGGAGCGTATCGACACGTCCGAAGTAATCGTGCTGTGGGACGGCGATACCGTGAAATGGAGCGACAGTCCTGAGCTTTTCGAGCTGCGTCCCGATGGGGCCGACGAGGATACGGTCGTTCTGTGGCCGCCTTCGTCCTATGATGACGGAGATACGGTTTGCCTGGAGATAATCCAATGGCCGGATTCGCTCGGAAATAATTATTTCGGAAGCCTGAATCTATGCGCGGTCGTCGATCTTTCGCCTCCGGAAACGGATTTCATTTCACCGATGTCGGGAGAGATCTCTATAGATTGGTCGCCGGATATCATGGCGCATCTCATCGACGGGATTTCATGGATAAATCACGATAACGTTAGTGTCCGTATCGACGAGGACGGCACGCCGTGGGGAAGCTACCCCTGGCCCGCGACCGAGCTTTCATGGTCGGACGACACGATAATATTCTCGACGGACGCGGATTTCACGGAGTTCTCCGAGATATGCGTTTATCTGATAATCTCCGATTCGACGACGATAGGCGAGCCGTTCAACTGCCCGCCGAACGACACTACGATCGATTGGTGCTTCACAATAGGCGACGACGACACGACCGGCCCGGAGATCGTGATCCCGGATTCGTGTTACGTTCGCGCGGATTATGACGGATTCTTCATCACGCTCGCGCTTTCCGACGCCGACGGCGTGTTCGACGACGCATCGACGGACACTACCGGCCAGGGATTGATGGTCGAATTCTTCACCGCGACGAACACCTATTGGATTCCGATGGATATCGATTCCGTGGTCGAATATTCCGGTCCCGATTTCGACAGCCTTTACTGGGCTTCGACCGCGCCGGGGGCTATTCCGGAGGCGGATCTCGTTTCCGGCATGTTCTTCGGATATATCGTCTGGTCGCACGACAACGATTTCGATTTCGATAACCCGGACGACCGGCAGGCCGCTATTTCCGATACGCATTGGTGCGTCGTCTATAACGACATTCCGCCGGTCATCGTTGTCAGTATTGCGCCGGACAGTAGCTATGTCAGCTGCCTTTGCCCCGAACAGTCTATCGAGATCGAGTTTCAGGATGAGGATACGCTTATATCAGATATGCTCGTCCTCGAGGTGAACGGCACACCATATTCCACCGCCAGTTCGCAGGTTACATGGAACCCCGGTTTCTCCGGCCACCATTTCGGGAGCCATTACCTTTATTATATACCGGATACAGCCGATTGCTGGAGCCATGGCGAGACGGTCGAGGCGTGCGTTCGCGGAGTCATAGACAGGTGGGGCAACGAGGCGACGGATTATTGCTGGGAGTTCTATATGGACTTCTTCCCGCCGGTCGCATGGTGTATCGCCGAGATCGACACCAACGTCGATGTCGCCGAGTTCGATTCGGTGGTTTTTCATCTGGACGACGTGGATGCCGGAGTCGATCCGGACGAGATTATCCTTCAGGTAAATCAGATCGTCGGAGGTGCGACACAGGTTCATCTTTACGATATCGTCAGCGAACCGGCGCTCAGATACGACGCGGGAAGCGGAACCCTGATTCTCGACTTGAGATATGCCGCAGGCCTCTCTATCGGACGCGACGATTCGCTCTTCTTCAGCATCGCGCATACGCAGGATATGGCCGGAATCTGCGAAGAAAATTCTCTCGACGATTACTATATGTGTGTTAAATATATCAAGCCCGTTACGAGGTGTCATGCAAGCCCGCAGCCGTTCACACCGCCGCCGCCGGCGGACGGCTATAACGACGAGGTGATATTCGATTATCCGGGTCGCATCGACATCGACGGCGTGGTAAAAATTTACGATATGCAGGGCCGCCAGATGGCTGAGATATTTGGTCGCGACGCGCATAAATTTGTTTGGGACGGATACGACTTCAATGGAGTCCCGGTTCGTCCAGGGGTCTATATATATGTGATAGAGCAAGGAGGCGAGGTTCTCTGTTCCGGCACGGTCGTTTTAGCACGGTAGTTGGGGAACCGTCAAACGACCGATTTGCGTCGGCAAATCGGAGGTGTATTATGAGAAGCGCCACAAAAATGTTGGCGACCTCGCTCCTTTTCCTTTTCGTCCTTACGGCAACGGGTCAAACCGATTCCGTCGAGGCGAAGTTAAGGATGCTTCCAACGGGTTCCGGTGGAAGCCGCCGGGTTATATCATCCGGGGAGCTTCGAGTTGCTATTAACGACATCGATGGTAGGTTCACGATAGGCACGATCGAGGGAAAATCGCTTTTGTTCGGCTTCCCACACGAGGGTGGGACGTCGCACACCCACTTCTTCGTGAACGATTCCGTCGCCGGAACATATACCGACGATGGCGGATTGCATCCAGATGCCGCGAGGGTGTTGACGCACCCATTTATGGTTGGCGATGCGGTTGTTTCACGATACGAGATCGACGGCATCGAATTCGAGCAAAGGCTGACGCCGACAATCCTCGGCGAGCACTCGACCGTGCTGATCGAATATATCGCTACGAACCGAACTTCCATCACAAAGGACGCCGGGTTGCTTCTATTTCTCGATACCATGATCGGCGAGAACGACTACGCCCCGATAGCCACGGAATACGGTTATTTCTCCGTCGAGCGGGAGTTTATCTCTCCGAGCATACCGACATATTGGCAGGCTTTCGAGTCGTCGCCGTGGCAGCCGCCGGACAGCCTTATAGGCTCCGGTGTTATTATCGGAGGAAGCGCGGTGCCGCCGGATCGCATCGTCTATGGCGATTTCTGGAATTTTCACGACATCGTTTGGGATTATATAATCGAAGGCGACCCATTTTCCGACTCCGCGATACTAATGCGATGGGATGCCGATCCGCTCATGCCGGGCGAAACGCGCAGAATGGCCACATATTACGGCCTCGGCAGCGTCGAGATCGTCGTGGGCGATCTGAATCTTTCACTTTCGGCGCCCGATGAATTGACGATAGAATCATGCTCGTTCAGATCGCCAGTTCCATTTCCGGTGAACCTGCTCGTGTCGAACGGAACCGGTGTTATACTCGGTGCGCTCGAGGCGAAGATCGACCTTCCTGAGGGTTTCCGCGTCGAAGACGGCGATGCCGTCGTCGATCTCATGCCGGACGTGCTCGGTCCGGGGGGGACGGGCGCTGTTTCATGGTCCGTCGCCGTCGATGACACGATGTTCGATGACGACACGACTATCTGTTTCGAGGTTTCCGCATGGGCATCTGCGACGGACACATTCTCCGTCGATTGGTGTATCGATATTCCGGGGATTGACGGCAGGGGAGCTACGGCTGAATTTATGGCTCCAAGCGACGGGGCGATCATAGCCTGCGACACGGTGGCGCTCCTGTTTCGACTTGGCGATCCGGGAGAGATAGACCCGACAACGATCTCGATCACTGTCGATGGCGTTCATCTTTCATATCCATATCCCGAACGGATGGAATATTCGGAGCCTTTCTTAAGCTGTTTCATCCCATCGTCCGAGCTTATCGAAGGCGTTGTCGATATCGCGCTCGGAGATATCCACGATTTTGACGGATGTCCGCTTGTCACCGATTACGAATGGAATATATTCCTCGATTGGCATCCGCCGACCTCGACCGTTCTGTCCCCCTCGCCTGGCGACACGGCCACTCACGAGGATTTCGAGGTTTTAGTGCAACTCGACGACATCTCCGGGGTCGAGGACAGCTCGCTTTACTGGATCATCGACGGCACGATTTGGGATTTTCCGGTCGAATTCGCAGGCGGAATCGCGTCGATTCGACCGATGGAAACCGGCCTTATCCCGATAGGGATTTCGCCTTGCGAGATTTGCCTCGCGGGCATTCACGACAAGGCTTATGGCCCCTGCGGGCCGAACCATTCGCCACAGATTTGCGTCGATTTTTGGACGGATATCGAACTGCCATACGCGCAGATAATCGAGCCGTTCCCCGGAGCGTGGTCGTCATGCGATAGGCAGATTATTCGAACGAAGATCGTGAATCCGGGCGGCGAAATCGATCCATCGACCGTAATCCTGACCGTCGCAGGTGTGGAATACTACATCGGTGCCGAATTATCCCTCGACGACACGATCCTGACTTTTGTTCCACCAGCTTCATTCGCCGACGGCTCGACGATAGATGTCGTTCTCGTCGCCGGAACATCGACGCATATCGCAATTACACCGCTTTCGTGGTCTTTTAATATCGATCTCTCGGCACCCGTTATCGAACCGGTCTCTCCAGGCGGCGGCGAATTTTCAAGTATCGATCGGTCGATATCCTTTGTCATATCCGATATCGGCGCCGGAGTGGATATTTCGACACTCGATATCACGGTCGAGGGGCCGGAGGGCAGTCGTCTTCTTTCGGCAACATCGCCCGATCTCACTATCTCGGCCGATACGGTCATTATCTATCCGGGCGACATCGGATTAAGCCTGATCGGGTGTAATCCGATCTCCGTCGAGGTCGATATAGCCGATTTGGCCGTGCTCTGCGGCGCGAACGTGCTGTCCGGTTTTTCGTGGGACATCGATGTCCCATGCGCTCCACCGATTCAATCTCCGCCGGACGTGCCGGAATATTCTTTCATCTCGTGCGAGACGCTGTCGATTTGTTTTTCTATTCACGATGAAGATGGAATAAATACGGATTCTATGAATATATCCGTCAATGGTATCGATGTCGAACTCGGCTCGGATTATGCGCGATTCGAGGGCGATTCGTTCTTCTTCGATCTTCCACGCACGGTTTTCGCAGGAGATTCCGTAGCGATTTCGGTCGAGAATGTGATGGATATATTTTACAACGCTATCACAGATCCAATATCGCTTGTATATTATTGGGACAATGAACCACCGATAATCGAAGACCCTATTCCGGATAGCTCGATGGAACTTGCCGGGCTTCCGGAGAAATTCTCGTTCGCCGTCCTCGACGATGCCTCCGGGTTGGATATCGCCGCATCTTTCATAAGTTTTAACAGTTATAGAATTCTCGAATCGACGGGTCTCGAATATGACGGTTCGCGGATTTCCGCGCCCACGGACGATCTCCATCCGTTCACTTTGGATACCATTCGCGTATGTGTCTATGCCGTCGATAATTCGATAGGTTGCGGCGCGAACATCGCTTTCGAGTGCTTGACATATAACATCGATCGGTCGCCACCGACAGTAGAACTTCTTTCACCGCCGCAGGACGCAATTCTCGGCTGCACCGATCAGCGTTTCGAGTTCTATATATTCGACGAGCAGGGGATCGACCCTTTGACCGTCGAGCTTAACGTCTGCAGTGAAACGATCGATCTGACGGATGCGGAGCTTACATTCGATTCTTGCACCCTGACATTTGCGCCCGACAGCGGATACTTCTCCCACGGCGCAGTATGTAATATAATGTTAATGGATGTTGCGGATAGCGCCGGAAACCATATCGACACGCCGGTCGGCGGAGCCTTTACCTTCGATTTCGAGCCGCCGGCGGTCGAGCTTGTTTCACCGGAATCTGTTTTACGAGGCCCGCTTCAAAAAGTATTATGGCGGATCGAGGACGAACCTTCCGGGATAGATCCGGCATCGATCGTTGTCGAGATCGATGGAGCATTTTATGATCTCTCGCATTCGGCCCTCGATTTGGATGGATCGAATCTCGTTTTCAATCCGGAGATGGCGGAGCCGTGGGATTCGGACATCGAAATTAGCCTTCATGTCGCCGACCTCGCATTCGGATGCCCGAACGAAGGTGAGCTTTTATCGAATCTGACATTCGATGCTGCCATGCCCTCGATCGAGTGCGTATATCCCGAAGCCGAGGCGTTCGTGGCGTGCGATCCCATCGAGGTTTTCGCCGTGATAAGCAGCGAGTTCGGGGTGGTTCCGGACGATGCGACCGTTTCCTGCGATGCCGTCGTTCTGGGTTATCCCGATGGAATCGAGCTTCGCGGAGACTCGCTTTATGCCGCTTTCCCCGAAAGCGGTTTGTCGGACGGATGGCACGAATTCGTCATCGCCGGTCTTCGGGACACACTCGGCAACAACTTTGAACAATCGCGTTTCGGGGCGACGCTCGATTTCGAGCCGCCGACAATAGAGGAGATTTATCCTGCGAACGGCGGCAATGTCCAGAGCGAGGGCCTCGTTATCTCCGCGCGCGTCGCGGACGATTTTGCCGGTGTCGATCTCGATCTTATCTCGATGACCATCAACGGATTGGAATATTATCTCGATAGCCCGTATTTGCAGCTTCTCGGCGATTCTCTCGCAATGGACGCATCGATGTTGGGTCTCGATGGCGCGGTTATCGTCGAGGTCGAGGCATTCGACAAAACAACGAGCTGCGGACCGAATTCTACATCACGAATGTGGTCGTTCGATGTCGATGGCGAGGGTCCGGGTTTCGAGCTGATCGAGCCGTTCGACGGCGCGATCACGCATATCGAAAACCAGCCGATACGAATCAGGATTACCGATTCCGACGGCGTGAATCTCGACGCGACATCTATCTCGATAGGCGGAATTTCATATGGCGCTTCCTCCGGCTTCACGCTCGATGGCGATATCGTCGAGTTCCATCCCGATTTCGAGTGGACAAGCGGAAGGTTATACGATATCTCGATCTATGGCGAGGACGCCCTCGGAAATTCTTCGGATGCGGTTCTCGGAGGTTTTATCACCGATTTCGATCCGCCGGAGGTCGTCGGCACCATTCCTGTGGATAACGAAGTTCTCGAGAGTCCGCCCGATCGTGTATCGATTTTCGTTCGCGATACGATAAGCGGTTTCGATCCGGGTTCGTTCGAGCTTATGATCGACGGAGTGGCATATTCGAGCGGCGATATTGGATTCGATGCCGACAGCGCGGGGATATATATCGATCTCGAAACCATCGGGATTCGACCCGGCTCGCCCGATTCGATGACCGTCGTTCTTCGCTCGGTGAGGGACTATCCGGGCGATTACGGTTTTGCGAATATCATGGAAGATGCTTATACGTTTAGTTTTACTATAACCGATGAAGGCTGCGTGGCCGTTCCGAGGCCATTCTCGCCCAACGGCGACGGCTTTTACGACGCGGTAACGATCTTTACCGGGCTTTCCGAAACGGCGATAATAAAGATATGGACCGCCGACGGGCGACCGGTTCGGGAGGTGCATGTCGATGGCAAATGGGATTGGGACGGTTGCGACGATTTCGGAAGGCCGATGCCGTCCGGGCTGTATATGTTCTCCGTCAGTCGTGTTTCCGATAGAAAAACGCACTGTGGCGGAACGGCGGTGCTTGCGAGGTAAATATGAATTTATATAATAACCTTTATGTCGATAGTGAAGTTGCTGCGCAAATTCGGGGTTGACAGGTTAATAGGAATCATTGAAAGGATCATCGATGACCCAAAATAATATGAATAAGTTATTTTTCGGAGCCGTTTGCTTCGTGATGTTGATTGCCGTATGCGGTTTTGCACAGTCGGATATCTCGCTCGAAAGCGCGAGATCGGCCGGTTTGGGGGGGGCATATCTCGCTATCGGGGACGATGTAAATTCTGTCGCGTCGAACCCGGCAGGGCTGATGAGATTGCAGAGAACCCAACTGATCGGCAGCTACACAAGATATTTTTCTGGAGCGAATATCCCGGCTCTCCAGGAGGGATCGATGTATTTCTCTCCATATGTATGGAGCAAATTTTTCTTCGCGCTGGGCGTGAGCTATTTCAATCACGACGTCTATAACCAGCAGATGGGTTCGGTCGTGATCGGACGGCAGCTTTGGAGATACAAAAACAAGGCAAAAATCTCCATGGCGATAAACGCCAATCTCTATCGGATCGATTACAATTATAATAACTTCTCCGAGGATTTCGATCCAAACGACCCCGTTTTCGCAAACGGTTATTCGAAGATGTCGTTCGGCGGCGATCTCTCCCTGCTTGCCGAATACGGTCCGCTTTCGTGGGGATTGCGAGCATATAACCTCAACGAACCGGAGATCTCCCTGCGGGCGGGAGTCGAGGGCGGAACCCTTCCGCGCAAGGTGCGCACCGGAATCTCATATAATATCATGGATTACATCACGCCGGCGGTCGAGGTCGAGATTCCGATCACGAGTAATCCGGGAGTCTCCGACGATATGAGCTTCGCAGTCGGCGCGGAGTCGTGGTTCGTCGAGAAGATGATCGGCGCGCGCATGGGATTCAACTCGATGCTCTCGTCAGAAAGTGATAGCAAGGGGAGCATGTTCACGATGGGGCTGTCCTTCCGCTCGCGCACCGACTGGGATGCGGGAATCGATTATGCCTTGCAGATACCGATCGATTCGCCAGTCGAGATCGGCCAGACGCACAAGATCTCCATCGGCATCGGGATGCGCAAACCGGAGCGCGTGATCACCGACCTCGCGGTCGAGAAAAATTCGGTCGAGGCATTGCCCGGACATGTTGTGCCGGGTAGCGAAGCGACTATCGTAGCGAAGATCGCAAACTACGGCGACATGGACGCGAAAAATTTCCCGATGGTTCTTTATTACTTCGTCGATGGAAAGCCGATTGTCGCCGCGAAGATCACGATAGACGAGCTAAACGCCGGCGAGACGAAGGAGGTCGAGATCAAATTCCGCCCGGAGGAGGCCGGATATTACGACCTGTTCGCTTCCGTGAACGATAAGGGCGACAAAGTGCCGTCGGTGAACAATAAAGTCCTAGAATACGATCTCGAAAACAACACCGGGCAAACGCAGCTCGCGTGCTTCGGCCCGCCGGTCATGACCGGAAAGGTTCGCACGAGCAAGGACAAGCTCGAAATTTCCACAATATCGAAGGTCAAGGAGGAGGCACCGATGATACCGGTCGTCTTCTTTAAGGAAAAATCGACTTTTATAGATCGAGGCCGCTTCGACAACGTTCTTCGCATCGTCGCAGAACGTCTTAACGATAACCCCGGCGTCTTTCTCGACATTCGCGGCTATTACGATGCCGCAACAGAGGCCGATGGCGGCACGCAACTGGCGAAACAGCGCGCGCAAAAGATAAGGGATTATCTGGTTTCTATGGGGGCTAATGATAAACAGATCGTGGTTATCGAAGATGGTTATAATATGGCCGCAGAAAGGGTGAAGGACGCATCCTCCGAATTCCGCGAGATGATCTCCGAGGAGAATCGCAGCGTCGAGCTGGATATCCGCTTGCCGGATGGCGGGAAGATATGCGAATTTGAATACACGGAAGACGATGTCCGCCCGAGCGCAGAAAATGACGGAGGATGTATCTCCGCCATTATGGAAAAGTTGGATTATCTCCGGCAAAATCAGGATGTGAACGTCGTTTTCAACGGGGTAGCAAGCTGTGGTCAGGAGGATTGCAATTTTGAGGCTTTCGTCAGGGCTAACGAATTCCGCAAGCTCGTTCGGAATGGCATTCCTGAGTGGCTTTATCCACGGATGTTGGTTTTGACATCGAAATGGTCTCCGGGAAACGACGTGCCGAAGGTCGAAATTATTCTCGATGGCGACGCCGTGATCTTCAGGCCACGCGGATCCATTTCCGGCAAGGAATCTCTCGAATTCTCGGATCTCGGCGAGACCGAGATTACCATAGATTCCATCGCATCCGAGGTGGGTCTCGATTCGTTCGTGGTTTCGGTTGTCGAAGAGGGTTCCGATGACCCATTTGCGCTGCTCGAAACCGGCACGGGAAAACCTCCGAAGATACTCGAATGGAGTTGGTTGGGGTCGTTCGGTCAGCCACCCGATCCGGAGAAGAGATATTTCATAGATGTCTATTCCGAGGATAAATACGGACTATCGGTCGTCGCGCAATCGGACCCGATAAGCGTCGAGGTGAAGGGGCAAGAGGAGCGCAAGGAACTCTTCATTATCAGTTTCAATTTCGGCAAGGCGGAAGCGACATCGAATTATCTGGAGGCGCGCGTCGAGGCGCTGGCCGAAAGGTTGATCGAACGCGCGAAATACCTCGGCCCAAATGCCAGAATCGAGGCGACGGTGATTGGCCACACCGACGTTGTAGGCTCGGATAAGGCCAATACGGAGCTTTCAATAGAAAGGGCAAAAAAGGAGTTCGACAGACTCCAATACGGAATGATGAACATCCTCGAATTGAACTCGATAGTGGAACTCGAAGCATGGCTGAAGGATCATCGGGTGGAGCTTTCATACGAAGGCCGAAGCTATAAAGATCCGATGGCCGTGCGATATTGGGAACGTGGTTATTGGCAGAGCGAGCTGGTCGGCGATAACTCCTTCCCGGAGGGAAGGCTCGCCAACAGGCGCGTCGTGCTGGAGGTTCTTACCCTCACAAAACAGGAATGATCCTTGAGGCTTAAAGGTCTAATATATATACCTTTTCTTCTGCTCGCATCCCTCGCTTATTCCGAAACACCTCACCTCGAAGCTTTGGGTGGGGTGTTCGTTCCGTCTATGCAGGGAACCGAGGGGATGGGTGGAAATCCCGCCGCCATATCCGGCAATCGTAATCATCAGATATTCGTCGGTGCCACGAAATATTGGCTGGGGCTTTCGGAAGAAAATATCTTCGGTTCGAGGATCGCATATGTCCCTCCATCGGCAAAATTCGGCTCGATAGGTCTCGAATTTCGCCAATTCGGCACCGGCGTCCATGACCGATTCGATATCGGTGCCGCATATGCCTATTCCATCGGCGTTAGAGGAACGAAAGAATTGAGCCTCGGCATATATGGACGATGGATCCGAAACCAGTACCATATCGACGAATTTTATCGTTTTGATGACGACCCACTGTTCAACCGTTACGGAAGTTCGGCAGACGGTTTCGGCCTCGATGCCGGAGTGCTTTTTCGCTCTTCTTCTTTCGATCTTGGATTCGCCGGAAGGAACTTGGTAAAGCCGTCGCTCGCCCTTTCCGGTGGCACCGAAGAGGGAGAAACCGAATCCACCGAATTGGTCGCGGGTGCGGCCTATTCGGCGTTTGAGTGGCTCGTTCCATCCGGTCAAATTTCATGGACCGAGGATGGCGGCATCGATGGCGCGTGCGGTGTCGAATTCCTGGTTTTCGATGGAATACTCTCACTACGAACCGGATATCGACCGGGGGGAGCGACATTCGGGATAGGCCTAACCGGTCGAACGAGATTTCCGCTCGCATTCGATTATGCGCTCGTCTATCCGGACGGAAGCCTTTCGAAAGCGGGCTTGACAACCCATTCGGTCGGGATTACCGCGAACATCGCGCCGCGTGTTCGACCGCCGAAGAAGAAGCCTTCGCCGAAGACGATAACGGGATTGCCGGATATCATGGCCGCCGCCGATCCGGTCGCGCCGGAATTGCCAATTGCCGAGGTCGGTGTGAAAAGAAGCTATCGAGCCATTATCAAGAACGTAGGCGAAATCCCCATCGATCAGGCGACGACGTCGATCTTCTTTATGGGCGAGGATTCATTCATGGTCGGAGACCTGATCTCCGTTCCATTGCTCGAACCGGGCGAAGATTTTCCGATAGAATGGAAATGGGCTTCGCCGACATCGGGAAGATATAGTTTCCTCGTCTCCGCCGACGACGACGGAAGCCGGTTCCCATTATATAGTGGAAGTATATCCGAGATATCCATCGCCAACAACCGGATCGAGATACCGTTTTATGTTATCGGTCCCATCGAGGCCGATATCGTTCCTGAATTTTGCAATTTCGATATAGAGGAGCTGACCTACATCGCGGAAGAGGAGCCGCTCGTGCCGGTCGTATTCTTCGAGAATGGAAAAACTACCGTCGCCGAGCGTTTTGTCCCGGTCCTCGATGCAATTGTGCAGCGAACGCACGAGAATCCGGATATAAAAGTCGTTTTAAGTGGGTATATCGATCCTTCGAGCGACCCTGAGACATGGGAAACCGACAGCCTGAACGTTCGACGCGCTATCGAGGTCGAACGAATGGCGCTCGAAATCGGTGCGGATATTGATGCGGTCGAGGTGGCGCATGACGGATACGACCCGACCGTTTCGCGCATAAGCATCTCCGCGAGGCATGAATCGATGGAGGATATGATCTGGGCGCAGCAGGAAAATCGCCGCGTCGAGATGTCCACGGCGATCGATGGTTTGGACGGAGAAATTTTCACGTTCGAGTTCCCGGACGGACCGACTCTTCCCGTGGCATTACGCGATTCGGTGATCGGATTGGGGCCGAAGATCGCCGGTTACATAGATCGAAACCCGGAATTATCGCTTATTTTCGAGGGGAATGCACGCTCCGAAAGGGAGTGGAGCGAGATATACGAAATCCTCGACGGCCTGAGGGCAAGGCTTCTCGCCGGGGCCGATCTCGATGTGGATTATGGCCGGTTCCCGGTGCTTGTCGATGTGAATAAGGATTCTCCGGGAGCGATTCGTATCTACGGCAGTGGCGAGGGCTTGTTATATCGGCCAAAGGAGGCTGCCTTAGCCGCTAAGGATTTCGAGATTCCAGAAGATAAAAAGCGAAATAAAATTCTTATCGATATATCGGAGGGCATAGTAGAAAGCTATTCGGTTCACATCGTCGATCAGGACTCGGTCGAGATCATCGAGCTTGCATCCGGTGAAGGCCTTCCGCCGAAGGAGGTCTTTTGGGATTGGCGCGATGAAAACGGCAACCTCGTCGATCCGAGAAAGGTCTATCGCGTGAGGCTATCGGCCACCGATCCGGTGGGGGAGACCAGCAACAACTACTCGCCGGAGATCCGAATCCGGGTCGCGGGAATCGAGCGGAGAATGGAGAGCACGATTATCGTTCAATTTGCTTTCGACGAGGTAAATTCGACTAGCAAATATCTCGAATCGCGCATCGAATCGATGGCGAAGAAGGTCGAGAGCCTCGGAGGGAAATCCGGTTTCCGTCTCAATATAAAGATCATCGGACACACCGACCCGATCGGAACCGATAGACGCAACAAGATTCTCAGCGAGCAGCGAGCTGAACAAGAAGAGACGGCGATTCGAAGATACCTGCGGCGATTCGTCGGCGTGGACACCGATTCCGAGCTGGAAAGGTGGCTGTCGGAACACAACATCACTCTCGTCCGGCAGGGGATGGCCGACAAAGACCCATACGAGGTCGAGCGTTATCGCGCTGGCCGTTTCGAGAGGATTCTTCTCGGCAACAACGCCTTCCCGGAGGGGCGAGCGGCAAATCGCAGGGTTATTATTCAGATCGAGGAAATCACAGAACATTAATTATTGAAAAGATTTTGTTTGACAGTTGGTTTTCAATGTATTAAACTAAATCATGTCCACTACATAAGGATAATAAACTGCTATTATAAACAGAAAAGGAGTTTTTATGCCCACAGGTGTCATCAAAAGGTTCGACCGCAAGAAAGGCTATGGATTTATCGCCCCTGACGATGGAGACGGCAAGGATGTATTCGTCCATTATTCCGATATAACCGGTGATGGTTACCGCACTCTCGAGCCGGGAGATAATGTCGAATTCGATCTGGTCGATAGCAACAAAGGTTCTAAGGCAATCAATGTCAAGGCGATAGATTAGACTCTTGGCGATTTTTTCATTTCGATGTTATTGCTTTGTGATTAAAACGAGATTTACGTAACACGACGGAGCGTATCTCTGTTGCCATTTTATGCGGAGGCACTGGATTGAATATACCAATAGAGCTTCGATTGACGATATTTGCAATCTGTGGTTTCGCAGCGATCCTGCCGTTCGTCATCCGAAATCGCGATATGGGTTTTGGATGGATAATCGCGCTTCTATGGGGCGGTCTATCTTTCGGCTCCGTGTATCTTATCCAGATGCCGCTTCAAAAATGGCTCGGCGGGATTTTGATGGGCACGGATATCGAGGTTTGGCTTCGAAGTCTGATCATAGTCGGGCCATCGGGAATTATCCAGGAATTTTCCAAGGCGCTTCTGCCGATTTTGCTTATCGTTCTCGGAGCACGAATAGGAACCTCGAAAAATCTCTTCGGACCATTTGCAGGCGTTGGTTTTGCACTCACGGAAGCTGTTATTCTCGTCGGTCTCCATCCGGCGGATATCGGATGGATTGCGATTGTGGAAAGGGCTTCGGCTATTATATTTCATGTTGGTCTTTGTTCGATCGCCGTCGGCGGCGGCAAAGGCCGCAGGATTGCGTGGGGACTTCCGCTGGCGATGTTATTGCACGGTTTATGTAATTACGCAGCCGTCTTTCTGCTTCGACCGTTCGGTGTGAACACTATCGAGATAGTCATCGGCGCAATCGCATTGGCCACCTGGGCGTTGTCTTTGATCCTATATATGGGAGAGAAAAATGCATAAATTCGCTATTATCTCGATCATCCTCGTCGTTTGCGCGGCGTTCGCAGGGAAGGCTCCCACGCTTGTCCTCGACGGTTCTGTTTTCTCCGGAAAGCAGATTCTCGATTACGGTCTTTTCGATGGTAACGGCGATGAGATAGCCGCCACGAAGGTAGTTATCGAGGTTGTCGATGGAATGCTTCTTATCGAGGACTCTGTGAACGAGAGTATTGTGAGGCTCGCGATGCCCGACCTTCTGCCATCGAGCGGTGAAAAAACGATCCATTATCAGGGCGATTACGAGATACATTCCGTTTTCACCGAAGATTCGATTCTTGTCGATGCAAAGACTCCACGCGGCGACGAGCATGTCTCTATCGAGCTTCCGGACGAACCCGTTTTTCACAATGGTCAGCTTCTGTTTTCCATTTCAGCGATGGATTTCACGGTTAAAAAACAGCGCCTTTCGCTTTTTATTCCGGCCAATTCCAGCGTTATCGAAATGATGATCGTCGTTAATGGCGAGGAGAAGGTTACTGTCCCCGCTGGCGAATTCGAGGTTTTTAAGGTGGCCCTGGATTTCGGGATGAACGTTCAACAAGCCTATTACGAGGTTGCATCGCCGCATCGGTTGATTCTTTACGATAACGGTCAAATTCAGTATCGCTTCAAGGGCGAATCGGAATCGGAGACAGATGAGTAGAACCTGGCAATACACAAAAGACCGCCGACCTGTTGCGGAAAGATCGCTTTTGGGATATTCGCCAGACCCAACCCGCGGCTGTCACGGTTTTTGCGGTTCCAAAAGGACGCAAAAACCCCCACCCATCACATCCCTTCTCCCGCGCCAGCCGCTGACATTGCAGATTAAAATTATACTTCGCTTACGGAATTGATCGGTTATAAAGTTTATCTTGCATGATTTTAAATTGGCATTATAATTTGGTAAATAATAAAAATCACTTTTTGGAGGTAAAGATGTTCAGAGGTTCGTTCGCGGTTTTAATGTTAGTATGTTTGGTATCTATTGCGGCCATTGGAGTATCTCACACGGACAGCATACCGCCGTATCAATACGATTCCGGCGTTCGAGCGAGGTCTTCCGGCGATCTTCTGTTCGGCCAGTGCGATCTCAGGTTCGCGACCGAGCCGATTAGCCCGATCTCGACCGACCGGCTATATTATTCCACGGATGGTCAGGCTTCATGGAATTATATCGATGCGACGCTCGAATCCGGCGACAGATACACTGCGGAAACCGGCTCTATCGCTGGCGATGCCAACTGGCGTTTTTATTTCGAGGGCGATGAGGCATGGGCAGGCCAGACGCCGGTTTATAGCGGCTCTTCGACATGCCGTCTAACGCCGAACTGGTATGTTAATTGGGATGACACACCCGGACTCGACAGCACGACGGCCTATCTCCCCGGTTCCGGCGATTGGCTGGATATAATCGGTGCCGGATTCGCGATGTCGAACACAAAATTTTACGGGAAGATCATCAAAGCGAACAACGATTGGCGCACGAATGATGGCTCCGGGATCATTCTCACCGATCTCCACGACGATAATTACGGATATATCTTTTCGATCAACAATCCCGCAAGTCCGGTAAGCGAATATTCTTTCGGCGTCGTTCTATGCGATGATATAGACCTCACGGGATGGCCGGTTTCTATGCCGATTCATTTCGACGACGAGTTATTGAAGATTTATCTTTCTGGATCGACTGTCGAAGTCGCAATTGTTACGACAGCGGCCGAGGTTATGACGGTAGGAGATACACTATTCGTGTCGTGCCCGATTTCGGATCTTATCGGCGATTCTGATTTTGGCACATGGCCGAACGACATCCGCTATCTCAATGTCAGCGCGCAGACGATGCACTTACATGTTATCAGCTTAACCGAGACCCATTTCTATATGGCGGACAATACAAAATCCGGTCACGCATACTATAACTACCCGATCTCGGAATGGGTTTCGTCTCCGACCGCGCCGAACACCCCTCCGGTGCTTACCTCGCCGACCGTTACCTATTTGTCCGGCCCGGACGAAAGCGAGATCGAGGTTACATATACCGATATGGACGAAAACCCACCGGAATATGTCCGCGTCGAGGTTGCGGCTTCTCGCGAGATCGTCGAGCTTTATAAGGATGAAGTCGTCGGTCCCTATGGCTGGACCGAGGGGGTTACGTATAAAAATTCTATCTCCGGCTACCACGGCTTCGGTGAGGCTTTCACATTCACAGCCTCCGATGGCGTGGATGAATATACTCTTCCTGCTGGAGCTTTGGCCGTTGCCGAGAAAAACCTTCCGGCCTGGTCCGAATTGGTATCCGCGACGCCGAATCCGTTCAACTCCGCATGTCGCATCTCCGCTCCGTCAGGATCGCATGTCGAGGTTTTCGATATTCGCGGAAGCCTTATAGAGAAGTTCGATATTTCATCGAACGAGGAGAGCCATATCTGGCAACCGAATGAAGAGATGCCGACGAGCGTTTATATGGTCATGGTAACCGCCGGCGAAAACCGCGTTACCAAGCGCGTCGTGTATATGAAATAGTTTGAGATGGTCACAGGTGACTATAGAGGGCGGGTTCTATAACCCGCCCTTTTTTTATGGCACCGGATCGAATCCAAAATCGTCGTTCCATCGATTGCATCGTGCGATCCGCTTTGCCGCAAGCCATCCACCTTTTATCATGCCGTATCGAGTGATAGCCTCGACAGCGTATTCGCTGCACGTCGGCGTGAACTTGCAATGGATCCCGAGTTTTTGGGAAAATTTCGGCGAGATATATTTTTGATAGAAATGTATCTGGGATATTGCGATTCGCGATAGCGTCTGCCGATCCGCCGGACGGCAAAGATCGGCTGCTATCGAGATCGTCGATAGAGCGATGACCAGAATTAGTGTCGTTCGCAACGACACGCCTTAATCGTCGGATATTTCCCGCTCGGAGGCGATCTGCTTATCCTTCGGTCTCGTAAGGAGATAGACGATCCAAACGATCCACCAGAAGCGGAATAAAATCCCCACTATCATGAGGATCGTGAACAGCGACGCACTCTCCAAACCTCTCGCTTTCGCATCCTTCGAGACCCATACGGTCGCCCATATCGAAAGAGCCAATAATATTAGCGCTACGAAAATCCCGAATATCATCACGGCGCACCCGAAACAACCGGCAATGCCATCATCGAAATCGCTGTCGCAACAATTCTGCCCCAACGCCGGAACGGCGAGCGCGATGAGAATCGTTATCGATAAGAATATGGATTTAAACACGATGACTCCTTTGATTTGGGTAATAGGTAATGTGTAATAGGCGCCGAGGAATGAAAATCTTCTCCGCACACCTGTAATTGTGAATGCTCGAACCCGTCCGAGTAGTGCATAATCCGCCGCAAAACATGTATGGACGCCAATCTATCATTTCGAGCTTTTTTATAATATTTTCACATAGAAATTTCAGAAACCTCGCACGCGAATCCCTCTATGTGTAAAGAGTTACACAACCCAAATATAAATTATACATCTACGTTTCGCAATGTCAATAATGCAAATTCCCCACGACGATATTTAGATTCGAGGATTACAAACGAAACGAAATTTTTTTGGATGTATTTTTTATTTGACTTGAACCATTTGGCTGTTTATATTCAAGGTTCGTAATCGAAAAATGAAAATCATGATATCGAACTCAGAAAGGGGCATTGCCGATGGTTTATTATTTCAATAAGGGTGGATTCCTCATGTATCCCCTGTTGGGGCTGTTCATTATCGGAATCGCATTCACCATCGTCAAGTTTTGGCTTATAGGGCGTGCGAGCATCAATAGCAAAAAGTTCTACAAAAATACCATTGGCGCGCTGAAATCCGGTGGTGTGAAGAAGACAATCGAATTTTGTGAAAAGACTCGCGGTCCACTTTCGGCGCTATTTCACGCTGGTCTCGAAAGGGCAGATCGAGGTCTAGCCTATGTCGAAAGAGCGATCGAGAACGAGGCCGCCGTGCAGCTCGGATTCCTCGAAAGAGGAATGATCTGGCTTTCAACGATCATCAGCGTCGCACCGATGCTCGGATTCCTCGGAACCGTGCAAGGCATGATCATCGCTTTCGACACTATCGCAAAATCGAACGACATCGTTCCAAGCGAGGTAGCTGGCGGTATCTCAACCGCGCTTCTGACAACCTTTTCGGGATTGGCAATAGCTATCCCGATGCAGATTTTCTTTAACTACTTCGTGAATAAGGTCGATCGAATGGTTGTCGATATGGAGGACTACTCCAATAAATTAGTGGAGTTTCTCATCGATAATAATCTTATAGCCAAATAGGGGGATTCGTGTCGAAGCTCAAAAGGCACGCGAAGCCCAAAACGGAGATACCGACATCCAGTCTGGCGGATATCGTATTTCTGTTGCTGATATTCTTCCTCGTAACAACGAGTATGAACCCCGCAAAAGGGATCGGGATCACTCTACCCCCTCCCGGCGAACAAATCGAGATTTTCAAGACAAACGTTCTCAACGTATTCGTGAATCAAGAAGGGGGAATCCTCGTCGGTGGTGAGAATGCGACACTGGGAGAAGTGAGATCGAAGATCGAGGAAAAGCGGAAGGAATATAAGAGGGAAAAGGGTATGGATGAGGAGATTATTATCAGCCTTCTCGCACATCCGAAAGCGGAATATCGTTCGATGATCGATGTCCTCGACGAGATCAAACTTGCCGGAGCAACGAAAATCTCGATTGCAACACCGCATTTTTGATACGTCGAGAACCGGTCAATGCTGGATAATTCGTTCGGTTATTTATATATTTGTAATGAGGAGTCGATGAGAATACTCCTTTTGTTCGGAGGATAAATTGGCAGTTGGATTCAAACAAAAATCTAAGCTCAATAGCGAAATACCGAACGCTTCGTTAGCCGATATCGTATTTCTTCTGCTTATCTTTTTCATGACGGTCACGGTATTTAAGGAATATCAAGGCCTTCGCATAAAGCTTCCGCTAGCGAAAGCCACACAGAAAATCGAGGCAAAAAGGGATATTATATACATATGGATCGATAGGGAAAATAACATAAATATCGATGACATGATGATATCGATGGGTGAAGTAAAACCCGTTATGAGCGATAAGATGATCGCAAACCCCGCGATTATCGTATCTATCCGTGCAGATGAAAAAGCACAATATGGAAGCGTCGCTTTGCTCATGGAGGAACTTAAAGAGGCAAACGCGTTGAGGATAAACTTTGCAACCCTTTCGGAAGGTTAGGCCATGAGGTATAGAGATCCCAAAGCTGATCTTCCATCCAAATGGGGTTTAAACAGCCGCAAGAGCCTGATTATCACCATTGCGGGGATTCTAATAGTGGTTTTGACATTTATTACCGTTAATGCTAAAAAACTGGAAGGCCCCGAATATCAACAGACTATCCAGATCGAGGATGTCGAACAGACACGACAGCAGATAAAGAAAGAGGAGCCTCCAAAACCAAGGATAGCAGAGGTTATCGCCAGCGAGGATGAGGAAATCCCCGATACGATTACTATCGATATTACCGATTTGAATGTGGACTCATTCATTCCGCCGCCTCCCGAAGACGATGACGTGGTCGATTTCTTCGCGCTCGAAGCTCCACCGACTCCAGTCAAAGAGGTGAAGCCGGATTATCCCGATTTAGCCAAAAAGGCGCAGGTCGAAGGGGTGGTTCTCGTGCAGGTTGTGATCGGCATCGATGGGAAGGTCGAAAGAGCGGAGGTTATCCAGGCCAAACCGGAGGGTTTTTTCGAGGAGGCCGCTATTGCCGCTGCAAAAAAATGGGAGTTCACTCCTGCAAAACAGCGCGACAAACCGGTAAGGGTTCGATTCCAGATACCGATGAAATTCGAGCTGCGATAATAGCCTGCAAAAACTATATTTAAAGCCCCGTAAGGGGCTTTTTTTTAATTGTGCTAATGGCACCGATTGTGCATAATTGTGCATATATGTTTTAAGAAAAAAATGTTTTTTGAGCGCTCTTCATGAACATGGAGTCGAAATGAACAAATTCACGATTATTCTCCTATTGCCTGTGAGCATTATCTTTGCGCAAGCGCAGGTGCAATCCTTCGACCAATCGAGACCACTTACACTCTATCGTTGTATCGATATTGCTCTTAAAGATAATTACGGCATATCGATGAATCGCGAGTCGTTAGTTCGCTCCGAAGCGTCGTATCTTTCGAGTCTTTCGAGCTTTATGCCCGGAGCGAGCACAAGTTTTTCATGGTCGAAGGGCGAAAACGATGTGGATAATGGCCGTTACAGCGCGGGTTTATCCGCGAATCAAACCATCTTTGCAGGAGGAAATAACTACCTCGGAACGAAAAGCGCGCTCCTTTCCCGCGATGGTTCGAGAAACGATCTCGCCGATCGAGAGGCCGCGCTAATTTACAATGTAAAATTGGCTTTTTATTCGGTTTTAAGCTCGAAAAGCGTGGCGGAAAATGCAAATAACGCCCTTCGAAGAACCGAGGATCAGATGGAGCTCGTTATGGCCCGCGACGAGCTTGGTCTCGCCGATCCGACCGAGGTTACACAGATAAAGGTCAGCCTCGCACAGACAAGATTGACCGGCATCCAGACGAAAAATACCGAACGAAAATCGATAGAATCGCTTCTGATGCTCCTTTCGATGCCGTTCGAGACGAAGATCGAGCTTGTCGAACCGCAAGCGCAAACACGCGAGTCCGCAACGCTCGATGATTATCTCGATGCCGCGATAAATAACAGCCCGCAGGTTAGTTCCGCCGAGTTGGCGCGCCGGCGGGCGCGTCTTTCGAATATCTCGACGTGGTCCGCATATATTCCCGGAGTCAGCGCTTCATATTCGTATAACTGGAGCAACTCCGAAATGCCTTCGACGCTACCCGAATTCGACGACGAAGCTTCGTGGAGCGTCGGCCTGTCGGCCAATTGGACCATTTTCGCAGGGACATCGCGAATCGCGAGCATCAGAAGCGCAAATAGCTCACTCAGGGACGCCGAAACAAATCTCAAAATGGTAATTCAATCTATCGAGGCTTCCGTGAGGGATGCTTACAGACAAAGCGAGGAATCCGGCGCGAGAATCGATCTTGCCGAGGCGAGGGTCGAGGACGCGCGTCTTAACGCCGAGCTTTTCAGCGAAAAATTCAAGCTGGGCGATAGCACGCTGTTCGAGACCCTCGAAGCCGAACTCTCGCTCCGCGAGGCCGAAGATGAAGCTATTGGCGCAAGATTCGATTACAACATGGCTATCGCCGAACTTGCCCGTTGGTCGGGCATAGAATAAATTCACGATCCAAATCCTATTTGTTGGAGGGGCGATGAAACGAGTTGTTATAGTAATAATTATCCTGATCGTTCTTGTTGCGATTGTCGTAGCGGTCGGTGTCGCAATCAAAAAGCGATCTACAAACGGTATCGAGGTCCAAACCGAGAAGGTCGAAAGGCGTGATATATCGCAGGTCGTCACCGCGTTCGGACGGCTAAGCCCGGAGGTGGAGGTCGATATCTCGACGAGGATCATCGGCCAGATCGAAAATATCTATATCGAGGAGGGTGACACGGTCGAGAAGGGGGACACGCTCGTCACGCTCGAAAAAACACGCTATGTAGCCTCGCTGAATTCCGCAAAGGCTTCGCTTCGCGGCTCCGGGGCACAGGTCGATAGGGTCGATGTCAACCTCGACCAGGCGCGCGATACGGAGCGCAAGACGCGATCGATGTTCGACAAAAACCTCGTCTCCGAGGATGCATTAAAAAGAGCGGTAACGCAGGTGAAGCTGCTCGAGGCCGAGATTGCCTCCACGCGCGACGGAGTCGCCAGAGCGAGAGCTGCGCTCGACGAGGCTCAGGATAATCTCGACCAAACGACGATGCTCGCTCCGGTTTCCGGCGTCATAGTTAAACTCTATGCCGAGGCAGGCGAGAACGTCATCACAGGAACTACAAATATCGCCGGAAGCGCGATAATGACGCTCGCACAGCTCGATGCAATGGAGGCAGTGGTCAGCGTGGACGAGGCGGATGTCGTCGATCTGGAAATTGGCCAGGAGGCTCGAATCGAGGTCGATGCATTCCCCGATACATTCCTCACCGGAACTGTTATAAAGATAGCCAATCGGGCGACCCTTCAAAATATCGGCGGCCAGGAAACGGTCGCAAACTTCGAGGTGAAGGTAGCTGTATCCGACCGATTGGATGGGATTCGACCGGGGATGAGCTGTTCTGCAGAGATCGAGGTGGCGAAAGCGGACAGCGTGTTGGCCGTGCCGATTCAGGCGGTTGTCGCGGCAAAAAAGAAGGAAGATGAAGCTGAAGAGAAGGATCCCGAATCTCGAAAAGACGGGGAAAATTTCAATGGTTTTAAACGTTCGGATGAAGCCGTATTCGCAGTGGAAAAGGAGATCGCTGTCCAAAAGATCGTGAAAACCGGCATCGCCGACGATCGATATATCGAGATCGTCGAGGGCCTCGATGGTAAAGAAGAGGTCGTTATCGGTCGATATAAGGCGCTGCGCGAGATCGAAGACGGGGATCGCGTTCGGATAACAGGCGGTGAAAAAGGAAATGGAAGTCGGAATGCCCGCTTTGATTGAGCTTAAAGGTGTTACAAAGGTTTATAAGATGGGGAAAAGGGAGGTCCATGCCCTTCGCGGCTTGGATTTGACAATCGACCATCTCGAATACGTCGCAATCACTGGGCCTTCCGGCAGCGGTAAATCGACGCTTCTAAACATAATCGGGATGCTCGACCTGCCGACGGACGGCAAATATTATTTGGACGGCGCGGAGGTTAGCGAATTCGGCGATGCACAGCTCGCGGCGATGCGAAATCGAAAGGTTGGGTTTATTTTTCAGACGTTCAACCTCCTTCCGAGAACAACCGCGCTTGGAAACGTCGAATTGCCCCTTATCTATGCCGGTCTCGGCTGGAAAGAGCGGCGCAGGAAAGCGGAAAACGTCCTCGAAACGGTCGGTTTAGCGGATAGGATGCACCACAAACCAAACGAGCTATCCGGCGGCCAGAGGCAGCGGGTAGCCATAGCGCGAGCGCTCGTAACGGAACCGGATATCGTCCTCGCCGACGAACCTACCGGAAACCTCGATAGCCAAACGGGCGATGAGATAATGCATCTTCTGGACGATCTTTCAAGCAAGGGGCATGTCATTATTCTCGTAACGCACGAGGCATCGGTCGCCGAACATGCGAGGCGAACGGTGCATATCCTCGACGGTTCGATAGCCTCGGACATCATCAAACACAAGGGATAGATGTATCTTTTCATCGAGAGTATGCGGGCGGCATTTATATCTCTCAAGGGGCGATTCCTTAGGACGATGCTCACGATGCTCAGCATCGCGGTGGGAGTGGCGACAATAATTGCTATCGTCTCGATAATGGCCGGTCTCGACGGCATGGTCGCAAAAGAGTTCTCCCGGATGGGAACACGGGTTCTCTATATAAGCAGGCATCAATGGGGCGGTGAATACTTCCGGCGAGCGCCGAGGATCGGCGAAAAGGAGATCGAGGCGCTGCATCGCGTCGAGCTGGCCGAATATGTCGTGCCAACGCGGGAAACATGGGGAGAGCTTTCACGCAACGAAAAAACCGCCTCCGGCATTCAGATCGTCGGCACGACGCAGGATTACCACCTCGTCCGCGTGGTTCCCGTCGAGAAGGGCCGGTTCTTCACAGCTTACGAGGCTGAGCGTGGCCGAAGCCTCTGTATCCTAGGTGCGGAGGTATGTAAAAACCTATTCGAGTCGGGCGAGGACCCGATTAACCGGTATATCGAGATCGAACGAATACCGTTTCGCGTAATCGGCGTTATTGAAAAACAGGGCAACATGATCGCGAACATGAGCGGACTGGCCCCGGATAACAAGGTTTTTATCCCGCTTTCCGCTTCGGACAGGATGTTCGGTCGAAGGTGGGGCGTCGAGATCATGGTCAGCGCTCCATCGGAGAAACTCCTCGACGAGACCGAGGACGAATGCCGGATGATGCTTCGTGCCTCACGGGGACTACATCCCGGCGAGCCGGACAATTTCGGCATCAACAAGCAGGACTTCATGCTCAATCAATTCCGCAAAATAACCCGTGTGCTGTGGATCGTGCTGGTCGGTATAGCGGGGCTTTCTCTTTTGGTCGGCGGGGTCGGTATCATGAACATCATGTTGATCTCCGTAACGGAGCGAACCCGCGAGATCGGCGTTCGCAAGGCCGTGGGCGCGAAGCGGTCGTTTATACTCGTGCAGTTTCTCCTCGAAGCGCTGCTGGTTTGCTGGCTTGGCGGAATAGTTGGTGCCATCGCCGGAATCGCTTTCGCTGGTATTGTCGCCGCGATTTCGCCTCTCGTTTTCGTAGTTTCGGGATTGGCTGTGGCTATGGGGTTTGCATTCACGAGCGCGACGGGGATATTTTTCGGGATGTATCCCGCCGTCAAGGCCGCGAGAAAACCACCGGTCGAGGCATTGAGGTTCGGCTGATGACTATCTTTAGCACGATCGGTGTTGCGATTAAAGGTCTAAACCACAATCGGTTACGTGGTTTTCTCTCGATTTTAGGTGTGGTGATCGGAGTAATGGCCGTGATAGGAATGAGTTCGCTCGCAAAGAGTATGGAGATGGCGTTTTCCGCGCAGGCATCGCAGATGGGAGCGAACACCTTTACTATCGAAAAGTTGAGCCAGATCGAGATGGCCATGAATTGGTCCTCGGGGGATCGGCAGGCGCTTTTCGATCTCTGGCGAAGGCCGCGCCTCGATCTCGACTACATCGATGATATTCGCGAGGATTGCAAATCGGTTAAATCGGTCGCGCCGGTGGCGAATATCGATCGTCGTTTTCGCCATGGCAAGAAGAGGTCGGATGAAAGTTACAACGTGATCGCAACGAACGAGGATTTCCTGCAAGGCGGTATTTACGAGCTTGCCGACGGAAGATTTTTGACAGAGAACGATATTTTAAGAAGACGCTATGTCTGCGTTATCGGAAAGGAAGTCGCAGAGGAATTCTTCCCCGGCATGGACCCGATAGGCGAGGAGATTCGCATAGGTCCGTTGCCGTGCAAGGTCGTTGGTCTTCTTGAAAGCGTTGGATCGACCCTGGGCGCGAACCCGGATCAGGTCGCGATAGTTCCGATTACCGCAGCCGTCAAACACTGGCGGTGGCTTATATGGCACATGAAGATCAATGTCGAGGCTGAGCCCGGCATGATGGGAAGCGCCGAGGACGAGGTTGTTACGACGATGCGCAGATTGAGAAGCCTTCGACCGGAGGACGATAACGACTTCTCCATCGTTACATCCGAGATGATGGAGGCCCTTTTCGGCAAGATTACCGGTGCCGCCGCATTCGTCGTGATACTAATCGCGGCGGTTAGCCTTTTCGTGGCCGGGATAGGCATTATGAACGTCATGTTCGTCGCAGTCCGCGAGCGCACGAAGGAGATAGGCATCCGGAAAGCGTGCGGAGCTTCCTCGCGGCAGGTTCTTATGCAGTTCGCCATCGAAGCGATACTGCTTTCGTCGGTTGGCGGCATTATCGGAATGGCAATCGTGGTCGGTGCCGCAAACGCTTTCGGATCTATCGCTCTTCCCGCCGAAAACGGTGCGCAGGCATCGCTCGATCTCGTTGTCCCACTATCCCTGATCATAATGGGATTGGTCTTCTCGTTCCTCGTCGGCGTGGTGTTCGGGATAATTCCGGCACGCAAAGCAAGCAAACTCAATGTCGTGGATGCACTTCGATA
>CAYNTG010000001.1:0-18784 GCA_964400105.1 uncultured bacterium | reverse complement strand
CCCCGCTTTGGCCTTCAATTCATCGATCATGTCCGTGAACTCCCAGTTGAATTCGGGAAGCTCGCGTCCGAAATGGCCGTAAGCCGCCGTCTTTTCGTATATCGGCCGAATGAGGTTCAAATGCCCGATCATCCCCTTCGGCGTGAGAGGGAATACCTTGCGAACGACCTTCACCAATTCGGTTTCCGAAATCTTGCCGGTGCCGAATGTGTTAGTCATAATACTCACCGGCTCCGCGACGCCGATAGCGTATGCAAGCTGCACCTCGCAACGACTTGCAAGTCCCGACGCGACGATATTCTTAGCGATATATCTCGCCATATAGCTCGCCGAGCGATCCACCTTCGATGGGTCCTTGCCGGAGAAGCATCCGCCGCCATGGCTTCCGACCCCGCCGTATGTATCGACGATAATCTTCCTTCCGGTGAGGCCGGTATCGGCGACCGGGCCGCCGAGCACGAACCTTCCGGTAGGATTGATATGATATTTTGTATCCTCGTCGCGCATCTCGGCCGGAATAATCGGCTCGATAATGTGCTTCTGCACTAAGGGTCTGAGATCGATCATCTCGATATCCGGCGTATGCTGTGTGCTGATAACGACCGCCTCGACCCGTTTCGGCGTGCCGTTTTCATATTCGATAGTGACCTGCGATTTCCCGTCCGGGCGAAGCCAATCGAGAATCCCGCTGCGGCGAACCTCGGCGAGGCGCATCGTAAGACGGTGTGCGAGTGTTATCGGCAGCGGCATAAGCACGCCGGTTTCGTCCGATGCATAACCGAACATAAGCCCCTGGTCGCCGGCACCCTCGCGATCGACCCCAAGCGCGATATCCGGCGATTGCTTATCGATCGACTCGACTACTGCGATACTCTTCCAGTGAAATCCGGCTTGCGGGTCAGTGTATCCGATCTTTTTCACCGTTCTACGAACGATCTCCTGGATATCGACATATGTTTTCGTGGTGATTTCACCGCCGACCATCATAAGGCCGGTCGTGGTAAAACATTCGCAAGCGACACGCCCATTTTTGTCGTCTTTCAGAACACTATCCAGAACGGCGTCCGAAACCTGATCGCATATCTTATCTGGATGCCCCTCCGTTACGCTTTCCGAACTAAATAGATACTTTTCCAACATCTCTCTTCCTTTCATTTATGTCATTTCTTTTGATCGCTGTTATAAAACCCGCCCTCTGAGTGGTCGCCGAGGATCATCTTCGCCCAGCGCCCACAAAACGTCGATTCGTTGCCGAGAACGCTTCCACGGAGGTGTGCGTGTTCGACGGCGGTCCTATTTCCGAGGATGGAATCGGCGATGATGGAATCGCAGATATATGCGTTATCCCCGACCGATACATTCGGGCCGATCACGCTGCGAACGATCTTAACGCTCGAACCGATATAAACCGGCGGTATGAATACCACCGAATCGCGTGGCTCCGGCGCGTTACTCTTTTCGAGAAGATGCCGATTGGTCTCGATCAACGTCCCGACCGTTCCGCAGTCGAACCATCCCGATATATTTGCAGCATAAAGCTCGACCCCATCCTCGAGCATTAGCTTCATCGCATCGGTAAGCTGATATTCGCCGCGCGTTTTGATCCCCTTTTCGACGATCTTGCCGAGTGCATTCGAGATCGTATCGGAGTTTTGGAATATGTAAAATCCTGCGATAGCCATATTGCTTTTCGGAACCTGAGGCTTCTCCTCCATGCCGATTATCCTGTCGCCATCGAGCTCCACAACGCCGAACCTGCGCGGATTTTCCACCTCGTGGATGCCGACGATGTTTTTCCCTTTCTCGGTAAGATCCCTAAAATCCACCTCGATTATCGTATCGCCGAGAGCGACGATCACCGGCTCGTTATCGCACGACTGCAATCCGATCTTCACGGCATATCCGAGGCCGAGAAGCTTGTCCTGCTCGAAAAAATCCGCCTTGCCCGGATAGTTTGCCTCCACGAAATCGCGGATTTTATCCCCCATATAGCCGATTACCATCTCAAATCTATCGACGCCAAGCGACAGGAGATTGTCCATAAGATGGGCGAGGATAGGCTTGCCGGCAACCGGCAAAAGCGGTTTCGGGACGGTAGTGGTGAATGGTTTAAGCCGTGTGCCAACCCCCGCTACTGGTATAATCGCTTTCATATATATTCACCCTTCTCTTCGTTTTCCAATTAAAATTCCCCGAGGGCGGCCTTCAATCTATCGATCACACCGACGGGCATTGGGTCCTCGTCGTTGAGAATGGCCATATAATAACTCGCCCAATCGCCCAGCTGGATGATGCCGAACATTCTGGTAAGGAGGCTTTCGCCGCGCGATTCCATAAAAATTGTCTCGGTTCCGAGCTCTTCCTGTATCTTCATCATGAAATTCATTCGGAATTCGACCCTCGGATTCATCTCCTTATCCTTAATATATACGCCTTTGATCAGGCTTGCAAGGGAACCGAGATTCTTCCACCCGACCAGCTCGTTATGATTGTTCTCCGGTAAAACTGCGCTGTATGCGATCTGTTTGGCATTTTCGCAAATCTGTCCCCTAAATCGCACCGCGACGGCGTTAAAATGCCAATCGTCTGAGTAGATCAGCGGAAGCGTTCCGTGAAGCATCGTCGCCAGATGTTTGGCGGTGTTCTTATCCCACGGATTTTCGGGCGAATATTCCCTTACTCCGTTTTCAAGAAGTTTTACCGTTTCGGTAATCGCTTCGCTTTGATCGTCGATGAGATTCAACCTCTCGAAAAAGGTAAGCAGCGGAGCGAAACTATATCCAAGGGCAGCCCTCGGAGGTAATCCCGGCGGAAGGATAATATGCGGATAGCCGTTTTCGCGCACGAACTCGCCGATTTTTCCGCCGGTGGTAATAGCGAAAATCGGCGCACCGATCTCCTCGGCAAGAGCCACGGCGGATAGGGTTTCCTCGGTATTTCCGGAGTAGCTCGAAGCTATGATGAGCGAGTTCTCGCTCACGAAAGCGGGCAAGAGATAATCCCTGTTTATATGAACCGGAATAGCGAGGCGGTCGATGGCATAAGCCTTAACAAGCTCGCCGCCGATAGCGCTGCCGCCCATTCCACAAACGACGATATTATCGAAGTTCCGACCATCGAGGCCCCGTATGTCGGCATCGATGGCCAGCTTTCGACCCTCCTCGAGCTGGCCCGGAAATTCGATCAAAAGATCGAGCATCCCGCCCGGATCGGTTTTTTTAATTACATTGACATCGTTTAACATTTTGCCTCCAATACCGATTCGAATAAGATTAATTTTCAAATATAATCCTTCAATTCTGAAGGTCAAGTTCAATATATTTCAAATCCGGGTGGTAAATAGAGATGGTATCATCCAGTCTTGCGGGCAGAGTGGGTTTTGAGATTGCTTCGCCGGACGAAAAAAAAATTCATTTTATCACTTTGTATAAAGGTTTGTATCTTCCTAATGTTCTAAAACAAGTGGGGGACCATGTCCCATTACCCGATAAAATTAAATAATAAAACGCTTGTGGATATTCGCCTAGTTAATTATATTTAATCAAAATACTAATTATTTGGAAAGGGGCATTATGATCATCTGGACAATCATTGTATT
Organism: uncultured bacterium; assembly: GCA_964400105.1. Lineage (GTDB taxonomy): Bacteria > UBP14 > UBA6098 > UBA6098 > UBA6098 > CAYNTG01. The sequence continues at coordinate 15,186 of CAYNTG010000001.1, read as the reverse complement.
TCTTCTCGGCCTTTTCGGTCTACTACACGAGGTATGGCTTATCGAATACGGTATTCCAGTCCTTGCCGAAGCAACTTCGGTAGCGATTATGCTTATTGCACTCGGGATGTTCTATTCCCAGCTAAAGCACAAAAAGAAATAGCCAAACCCGAACATATTGCCAGAAAAAGGCCGCTTATCGGCGGCCTTTTTCTTCACTCGAAATCCTATTTATATACAGTGGTATTGCGCTAATATATTAATGCGCGGAGGTTTAGGTAAATTGATTTATTTTGTGCTTAACAATAATACTCTAACTCTATATAATTTATACCGATAAGCAATTAACTTAAGGAGTAAAATGATATTCTGGGCGATTGTTGTGTTTGTTCTGGGAATCCTCGGTCTTGTCCACGAAATGACTATGATCACAAGAGGTATCCCGATCTTCGGCGAATCTATTTCGATAGTGATGATGCTTGTCGCGCTTGGGATGCTCTCAACCCTAAAGCACCAGAAGAACAAGGAGAAAAAATAGTCTCCAAAGCACGGCGGCACAATTAATCGTCGATAACAGCGCTCTTTGTGCCGTCGATAAGCTCCAATTCGACAGCATCTCCGCTCGAAAGGCGGGATATGCTATTTACAGCGACACCAGCCTTTCTTACGATGGTAAAGCCCCTTTTGAGCGTATTTTTTACACTCAATCCCGATAGCTTTCCGGCAAGCTGGATGAGGTTCGTCCCGGTCCTTTCGAGCCGGTTCTTAACGGCCATTTCCGATCTACCCGTAAAATCGTCCAATCGCTGCTCGCAATCGCGAATTCGGCGAATCGGCTCCGTCCATGCCGCGCGGTTCATCACCGAATCGATCCTTGCTCGAGCATTATCGAATTTGGCCTCCAACCTCGATTTGGCAGTTCGATATCGGGTCTCGATAGTGGATTTAAGTTCGGCAATATCTCGCACGGCAACCTCCGCCGCCGCCGATGGTGTCGGCGCCCTCAGGTCCGCGACGAAATCCGCTATCGTGAAATCGACCTCGTGTCCCACGGCACTGATTATCGGCAGTCTCGAATCGAAGATCGCCCTCGCCAAACCCTCGTCGTTGAAGCACCATAGGTCCTCCTCGCTGCCGCCGCCGCGACCGATGACGATCAGCTCGACCTCGCCCGATTCGTTCAACTCGCGGATGCCGTCGATAATATCCACGGCTGCGCCCTTTCCCTGCACATTTGCCGGTCGTACCACGACCGTTACATGCGGTGCGCGACGCTTAATGACATGGATTATATCCCTAACCGCCGCACCGGTCGCGCTGGTTACGACACCGATCCTAAACGGGAATAGCGGGAGCGCTTTTTTATGCCCGGAGTCGAAAAGACCCTCCACTAATAGTCTATTCTTAAGTTGCCGGAAAGCTATGGCCCGTGCGCCCTCGCCGACCGGAAGCAATTTACGGACGGAGAATTGATATCGGCCGTTTTTTTCATATAGGGTCGGTGTGCCGAACGCCTCCACCGCCATCCCGTCTTCAGGCTTAAAACCGAGGCCCTGGGCTATCGAGCGCCATATCACGCCGTCGATCGATGCATCCTTACCGGCGAGGACGAAATATATGTGGCCCGACGAATGTCGTTTCAGATTACGGATCTCGGCTTGAACCCAGAGGCCGCCGGGGGAAGCGTTTTCGAGAAGCCTTCGGCAGAGGGAGTTTAACTCTTTGACCGAAAAGATTTTACGTTCGTCAGACACCGTGAGTTTCGCGTGCCCGCCGAATGGCCGTTATCATCTCGCGAACCGCCGCATCGAGGCCGACGAATATCGCCCGCGCGACGATGGAATGTCCTATCGAAAGCTCCTCGACAGGTTCGACAGCAGCTATATTTGCGACATTGCGGTAATTAAGTCCGTGGCCGACGGCGACTCCTAGCTTGAGTTTGCTCGCCAGATGAGCCGTTTTTTCGATAGTTCGCAGCGCCGATATTTCCTCCTCGAAACTTCTCGCCTCGGTATAAAAACTCGTGTTTAATTCGACATAATCCGCAGAGAGTGCGGCAGCCGCTTTCATGTTCTCCTCGGTTGGATTTACAAACAGCGAGATAATGATGCCCTCATTTGCGAGTTGTTCAATTGGCGATTCGAGTTCGCCGCCCTCCTCCGCGAGGTCGAAGCCGCGTTCCGTAGTATTCTCTTCCGGTCTTTCCGGAACCAGCGTTACCATGTCTGGTTTGATCTGCATTGCAATGTCGATCATCTCTTGCTTCGGCGCCATTTCGAGTGTCATGTGGCTTGAAATGACTTGACGAATGAGATAGACATCTCTATCGTCGATGTGTCTTCGGTCGCCTCTGAGATGGACGGTAACTCCGTCTGCTCCGGCCTGTTCGGCTATTACTGCGGCATGGACGGGATTCGGGTATTTTTCGCCCCTGGCCTGACGCAAAGTTCCTACGTGGTCGATATTTACGGAGAGCCTGCTCATATTTTCCTCCTTAAATTAAGTATATTTTAGCACATTTTACATGCCATATCGATATTCTCGCGCGGTCGCCGGGCTGTCACGGTTTTTGCTACGGCCATTTGTCTGCACAAATTTTACCGACGGAAGCGAATCCCGTAGGGTTGAGCAAGTTGGCTCCGGCCCTGCCGGTTCGGCCGCAAAAACCCCATCCCACGCCATCTCCCGGCTCGCGCCAGCCCTATATTTCCGCCGATTCCATGTTTCCTCCGCGAACCCGGTGTCACGCTTCGTGCGGTTCCTTCGGACGCACGCATCGCGCCACCGGCCTATCCGCTCATTTTTCGCCCGAACTCGAACAGTCCGCCGGATCGGAATAGACCGATCTGCAATTCGGACATCGGCAGAACCGGCAACTCTTTACCCGATTTAACATTAACGGCTTTTCCGTTCTCGATATTGATCTCTATTTTATCGCCGGTTTCGATATTTGATTTCATAATATTTGGTGCGCGGAGAAGCGGAAAGCCTGCGTTAAGGCCGTTTCGCCAATAGATTGCGCCGAACGACTCGGCGATAATCGCGGAAACTCCGAGTGCGATAAAGCCATCGACTGCCTGTTGTCGGCTGCTTCCCGATCCGAAGTTCTTGCCTGCTATGATGATATCGCCGTGTTTTACCTTATTAGGAAAATTCTTCCAAGCATCGAGGTTGCCGAAAATATGTTGACCCATTTCGGACATGTCGGTTATTGCGAGGAACTTATTATGGAATATTTGGTCGGTATCGATATTATCGATACCGCAATTATTCTTGTCGCGGATAATCCACACTTTTCCTTTAATAACAGATTTTTCGTCCATAGTTATCCTTTTCTAACACGGTGTTATTTTTTATTTCAAAAGTGTTATGTTTTTATAACAGCCTGAATATTTTAACAAGTATATTCCAGAAGGTGAACACTTTCCTGAAATATCAGTTCCGTTCCATATAATAGATTTATTATCTTTTCCAGTCAAGTCGAATCGTTCGATTAAACGTCCCGACAGGTCGTAAATTTCGAGTGGTTCGGATGAACCTGTGACCTCGATTTTGCAGAAGTCGTTGAATGGGTTGGGATAAGCGGAGATCGAAATATCGGAAGGGCGGGATTTCTCTGCAATATCGATCGGGCGGGTTCGCCAAACGACCGCGTCGATAGCGATATTTTCGCCCGTAACTCCTGTGCAATCACCAACATAGACATAATTCGGGTCCCCCGGAAAAAAGCGCCACCTGCCAAGCTCTACCCATTCTCCCGGATGATCCGATTGATCGAGGGTCACTGTCGCTAAGCCTAATGCATGGTTGATCTTATATGTGACATTTGCCTCGCAATGCTCACCCGGAATGAACACGCAAACGTTATAATCGTTGGCACAGGAAAGCTGCGGACGCCACCATGCGCCGTTCACGTCTGGATGGAGGGTTATGCTGTTCGTCCAGAACGTCGTGCCCTCGAAACCGCCGGAAACAATGCGTCTGTGGGCAATAGGGCCTTGCCAGCGGAATCCGTCTGAGGAGATCGTAACCAGTGTATCCGACGCGGGCAAAGCGCCGAGATCGCTCCACCACAGTGCATCGAAACCGATCGGCTCGCCCGATACTCCGGTGCCGTCGCCGAGATAAACCTTGCCGCCGGCGGCGGCTTCGAACGAGAACGTCCCGAGGCTAACCCATTCGTCGTAATAGTCGGCCTGCCTTACGGTTACGGTATCTGTCCCGAAGTCGTGGTCGATGGCATAGCGCGCCGATGCCACGCTGTTTATGGCGGGAATATAGGCGAAAACCTCGTAGTTGCGCCTATCCGGGAGATTCGGCGTCCATGTGCAATAGCATGTATCGTCGATCGGATCGGTTGCATTTGTCGAATAAGTCCACCACATTCCGTCGAAATATCCGGTGTCCGATTCGTGCCAGAACTCCGTATCGCCGAACTTCTCGAAACCATAGGACATGTCGTCGATGATCGTATCGCGCGGGAAATCGCCGCCAAACACCGAAACGATGCCGTTCCAGAAGTTCGCGTCGTTGTTGTCGTAGCCGAGCGCCCAGTAGCCTATTCCCATCAGGCCTTCCGCGACCGACCATCGGTATTTGATATCCAGCGATCGCGCATCGTCCCACCAACATTGACGATAGCTGCCGTAGTCGAACCATGGGCATGGTGCGTTGTCATCCCAATTGCATCCGTAGGTGAGCGTTTCCGCGATACATGTCGAGTAGATCGTCGCGCTTCCGCTTCCCGAAGTTGTTGCGCCACGGTAGGTTCCGCTACATGCCCAATCGAAACCGTAGAGGGGGAGACCGACAATAAATCTTGACCGCTTGAAAGGATCGCTTTCACAATAATGCTGCACCGAATATGCGATATCGTATGTGCATCCGGGGTCGTCGAGTGGCGCGACCGGGCCGGTCGCCGATGAACCGCTCCAATAATAGCCGTAACCCATTAGGAATAAAGCATTTAGGTGCGGCAAAAGGGAATCCGAATCGAACGTGCCATGCCAATCCACCGATGGAAGGCATACGCTGACCCATTTTTCGGAGCCGCGCGAATGGACGCTGTCCGCAAGCTCGCGGAGAAAGGCGTAAAAGCCGCTCGCATCGGACGAGTTCGGCGTCTCGAAATCGATATTCACGCCGTCGGCGCCGAGAGCCATCTGTTCGCAGATATTGCGGCATGCGTTCGTTCGATTTGCAGGATTGCCGACGATGCTTCCTATCGTTACTTCGTTGAAAACAGCCACGCACAGATCGACCTTACACCCGCCGATATGGGCGGCATCGATAAACGATGTTGTCGGCCAATCGTGGATTGAGCCGACATCCCCGGCGCTGTTTAATGTTATATTAAAGTAGGCAACTCTCGAAAGCAGATCGAATCTCGCAGGGAGATAATCGCCGAACTCCCAATAGGGCAGAAAGCCATAGACCTCGTGTGTAAGGGCCTCGTGCGGCCTATATCTGACGCGGAACGACGGCTCCTCTTTTGAAGTCCAATCAGCGCCGAACTCGGCATCGTGTTCGGCATGTGGCGAGATCGACGGCATGTCCGTAGCGATAATCGAGACAACAACGGTCATTGTGAGAATAATATTTCGCATGTCGATAATATAAATCTATCTCGATTAAACGCAAAGAAATAATTAAGTTTAAGGTAATAGGTGATGGCATATTCACATTGATTTTTTACAAATATTTTACTTGCACGTCGGTAATACGCTATGCAACAAGGGGTTGCAACCCCTTGTTGAACTTGTATGTAAAGTTTTAAATCGAAAATGTTATATAGTATAATGATAGGTGAATAGTCAATGGCATTTGGTTATTCCCGACTCCGATCCGGCCACACTGCCATATCCTACAGACCTTGGGGCAGGTCTTGGGATTCGCCGAGCGCCCTTTTTGTTATGTTGTCATTTCGACCGAAGGGAGGAATCCTTCAGTTTATTTCGCAGCGGATTTTTACGTGAAAATACAATTTTATGGGATTCTCCCAATGTAATTTTAAAGAAGCCTTGCGAATATAAACAAAATCGTATAATTTGGTATATTCTGGAAAGATCGAATGAATGAAATAGCCAAAATAATATTACTCGCAGTGATTCAAGGGATTGCGGAATTTCTTCCGGTTTCGAGTTCCGGGCATCTGGTGATCGGCAAGGCCATCTTCGGTCTCGAAAGCCCCGGCGCTGGAATGGAAGTAGCGCTCCATCTTGGGACGGTTATCGCTATTATCGCGTTCTATCGTGCCGATTTGCGCGATCTAATCTCGCCGATTTTCAGTGGCGGAGTCGAACCGCGAAATAAATCGCTTCGCAATATAGGGTTTCTCTTTCTCGCAACCTTGCCCGCCGGTATTATCGGAATTTTGTTCAACTGTCGAATCGAGAGTCTCTTCTCGAATCCGCGATTTGCGGGTATAATGCTGATCGTCACCTCCGCTATTCTCGCGACGACGCTATTCATCAAAGGGATGAAAAAGCCGATAAATATGCCCCGCGCATTGGCTGTCGGGATATCTCAGGCAATTGCGATCCTGCCCGGCATCTCACGAAGCGGCTGCACGATAGCCATGGGCGAGACGGTCGGTATCGAACGCTCGGAAGCGGCGAGGTTCAGTTTTTTTCTGGCGATAATCGCAATCCTGGGCGCGGTAGTATTAGAGCTTTTCAAAAACAGGAACCTCTTTCGCTGGGAATATTCGATAGGTATTGCGGTATCCGCTATCGTCGGTTATGTCGCGCTTAAATTACTAATCAAAGTGGTCGAGGCAAACAAGCTGTGGATATTTGCGCCCTATTGCCTTATAGTTGGAATCGCCACGCTGATTTTTATTTGATTCTTTGGGGATGGAAATGGAAAAACCTTATATATCGCTTCACAATCACACGGAATATTCACTTCTCGACGGTGCATGTAGAATCTCCGAGTTGGTAGAACTCGCCGCAAAATACGAGATGAACGCGCTGGCTATCACCGACCACGGAGCGATGTTCGGCACCGTTCCGTTCTACAATGCGGCTATAAAAGCGGGAATCAAGCCGATTATCGGCCAGGAGGCATATGTCGCACCGGGGGATATGCGCGAAAGGAAACCGTCGTCGGATGGTCCGAGCGCCGGGTATCACCTTCTGCTTCTTGCCAAAAACGAGGTTGGATATAAGAATCTGATGAAGATATCGAGCGCCGGTTTTGTCGAAGGCTTTTACTACAAACCACGTGTGGATAAGGAATTTCTCGCGGCGCATTCCGATGGAATAATTGCATCGACGGCGTGTCTAAAGGGCGAGGTGCCCTATCGGTTACTCCGGGGCGATCACGACGGTGCAAGAAAGGCGCTCGGAGAACTTTGCGATATATTCGGCAAGGAAAACGTCTATCTGGAGATCATGGATCACGGTATCCCTGAGGAAAAAACCGTTCTTCCGCTGATAGTCGGGCTTTCTAAGGAGTCCGGGATTCCTCTCGTAGCAACGACGGATGCCCACTATCTTCATCCCGAGGATTATGAATTCCACGATCTTCTTCTGTGTATTCAGACCGGAAAAACCGTAACCGACGAAAATCGATTGAGGTTTTCGAGCAACGAGGTGTATTTCCGTTCTCCGAAGGAGATGGAAAGGCTTTTTGCCGACTATCCCGAGTCCCTCGAAAACACGCGTGAAATCGCCTCAAGATGCACATTCGAGTTTCCGCCCTATAAGGCATATCTGCCGAAATTCCCGCTGCCCAAAGGCTATGGCGACGTTTGGGATTACCTAAAAAAACGCACCGAAGATGGGCTTATGCGGCGCTATGGCGAGATCAACGACACGATTCGCGAGCGTGCCGATTATGAGCTCGATGTCATTCGCAAGATGGGATATCTCGGTTATTTTGCAATCGTCGCGGATTTCACCGATGCCTCTCGTGCGCGCGGAATCCGGGTCGGTCCCGGTCGTGGAAGCGGCGCGAGCAGTATTGTGGCATATGCGCTGGGTATCACGAACATCGATCCGCTTCGATATAAATTGCTTTTCGAGCGTTTTCTGAATCCGGAGCGCGTTTCGTTGCCGGATTTCGATATAGATTTCGAGGATGTGCATCGGGAAAAGGTGATCGATTATGTCCGCGAGAAATACGGCGAGGAATCGGTCTGCCAGATAATCACTTTCAATTTCATGAAGGCACGCGGAGCGATAAAGGACGTCGGGCGCGTTCTTAATATGCCTTACGATCAGGTAGATATTGTATCAAAAATGGTGCCGTTCGGTCTTTCTATAAGCGAGGCTCTCGAACAGTCGCACGATCTTAAAAACCGATACGAAAAAGACGAATCGGTCAAAAAGCTTATCGACTACTCAAAAAAACTCGAAGGTCTTCCGCGACATGCCGGCAAACATGCAGCCGGAGTCGTTATTACCCCCGGTATCCTGACCGATTTCGTGCCGCTTTTCCGGACAAATAAGGAAGAGATAACGACGCAATACGACTGGAAATCGGTGGAGGAAATCGGTCTTGTGAAGATGGATTTCCTCGGTCTGAAAACGCTCACGATAATCTCCGAGACGGAACGGATGGTCGAGGAGAACCGTGGTGAGAAAATCAATGCCGATGAATTTGATCTCGACGATCCTAAGATTTTCGAGATGCTCTCTCACGGCGACACATTGGGTGTATTTCAGTTCGAATCGGATGGGATGACCAGAAACCTTCGCAAGCTGCACCCCGACCGGATCGAGGATATGATAGCGATGAACGCGCTCTACCGCCCCGGCCCGATGCAGTTCATAGATAAATATATCGAGCGAAAACATAACAACAAGAAGGTTAAATACCCACATCCTATGCTGAAACCGATCCTCGAAGAGACCTTCGGGATTATTGTGTATCAAGAACAGGTGATGCAGATCGCGCGGGCGCTTTCGGGATTCAGTTTTGGGCAGGCGGATATCCTTCGCAGGGCGATGGGCAAGAAAAAACACGATGTTATGATGGCGATGCGCGAGGATTTTATCCAAGGGGCATTGGATAATAAGATCGAAAAGAAAACGGCGATAGATGTATTCGACATGATGTCGGATTTCGCGCGATATGGTTTTAACAAATCGCATTCCGCAGCGTATGCGGTCGTCGCATACCAGACGGCGTTCCTCAAAACGCATTACCGCATCGAATTCACCGCCGCCAATATGACAAACGAGATGGATAATCACGATAAGCTCTCGGTTTTCATCGAAGACGCACGCCGCCACAATATCGAGGTCGTTCCGGTCGATGTCGGACAAAGCTTTCCGGTTTTCGCTGTTCGAGAAAACCGGATCGTCTATGCCCTCGCAGCGGTAAAGAACGTCGGTTCGAGCGCAGCAGAGGCTATCGTCGAGGCTCGGGACGAAGGCGGCGAGTTTGAAAACCTATTCGATTTTTGCGAAAGGATCGATCTGCGACTCGTTAATCGGCGCGCGCTGGAATCGCTGGTTTGCGCGGGGGCTTTCGATTCGATCAACGAGAATCGCGCCGAGCTGATGGCCTCGATTCCTGAGGCTCTCGCGTGGGCTGCAAAGTCCAAAAACAGCGACATCGCTTCATCTGCCGGGGACCTTTTTGCCGGGGACGAATCACTTAAAAAATATCCGGAACCGATTCATTCCGAACCATGGAGTAAGCTGAATCTTTTGCAGAAGGAAAAGGATGCGCTTGGTTTTTATCTAAGCGGACATCCTCTAGATCGTTTTAAGGACGAGATCGAGGCGTTCACAAATATAAAACTCGATAAAATCGAATCGTTGACGAAGGATGCTTCTGTCGAGGCGGTTGGAATGATAGTTTCATTTGACAAAACCATGACCAAGAAAAACGATCCGATGGCATTCGGAACGATCGAGGATATCACCGGTTCGGCTTCGATAGTCTTTTTTCCTGAGACATTTAAGAATTACGGATCGCTTCTCCAAAAAGACGGGCTTTTTCTATTTCGAGGGAAATATCAGGTCGATAACCGTGGCGGAAAGATCGTCGCGGATGAGATTATACCTTTGGATAATGCGCGTGATAGCTTAATGCGGAATGTCCATATTCGCATGGACGTCGGAATCGCTTCGGAGGAGATCGCGGAATCCATCAAGCTGTTTGCCGAACACACCGGCAAGATCAGATTGCAGCTACATATCGTCGGCGAAGAGCGGACATGGCGTGCGATAAGCGCGGAAAACGACAACGACGGCAGCAGCGCATTGGTTTCGGAATTGCGTGAAATTTTTGGGAAAGAGAATGTATGGATAAGCGCATAATAACGGCGCTTTCGGCGATCTCGACGATGATTTTTCTCTCCTGTGCCGGGAGCGGCAACCTCGATGAAGGGGCGCTTTCTGACGATCTTTTGCAAAGGTCGGAGCGTTCGAGCGAGACCGGTGCTGAAGATGCCGCCTACAATATGAAAAGCCTCGTAGATAGCGTCGCCGCCAACCGTGCGAGCCGATTTCGATGGAACGAGGTCGATTCGATTCTTGGTTCGCGGGAAAAAATTTCGCGCGGGGAGGCGCTGCTTCTCGCTACGGCTCGATTAGAGACAAAAAACTATACTGGCGCGGCGAAAATCGCTGCACAGATAGCTTTCGACAACTCGTTTCCGCTTCAGGATTATGCAAAACTGGCATATTCCGAAGCACTCGCAAATATCGACTCCATCGGTCGAGCGGCGACTGTCCTAAAAGGAATTCGCGAGGAGCCGTTCGAGGAGGAAGCGATGGCGCATCGATTCGCTATCTATCGCGATTCCGAAAATCCTCGCGAGGCCCTCGAAGCGCTCGACACGCTTATTTCGCATTATCCAGATCACTTCGGGAAAAGCAGTTTATCCATGTCGCGCGGTCGGCTTAATGTGGAATTAGGCGATACCGAGAGGGGCGTCGAATTCTATAAATCCGTCCTCGCAAAAGGCTCGAATAGTTACGGATATCGAGCCGCATCCGGTCTCGAAAAACTTAAACGGTTGAAAGGTCGGGACCTTTTTCTCGCCGGTCGAGCCGCCGTAAAATCAAAAAACTACCAAAGCGGCGAAAAATGGCTGAAGAGCTATATTGAATCCGGCGGAAAGGCGAATATCGGCGAGGCGAAGTATCTCCGCGCGAGGGCGGTCTCGCGGCGTGGAAGATATACCGAGGCTATCGGGTTTTATAAAAAAATCGTATCCGAAAAGGCATATAACGAGGCGTGGGCGAATCTCGGCATCGCATATTGTTATCGGAAGATCGGCCGATTCGATGATGCGAAGCGATTTCTCGATCGGGCGATAGCGGATGGCAAGGGCACGAACGCCGAAGCGGAAGCGCTTTGGGAGGGGGTCGAGCTTGGCGAGGATATGGGTGATTTCGACATGGCAGCCGATTATGCTTTACGACTGTCGAAACGTTTTCCGGGTCACGATTTAGGCGACAACGGCGCGATGTGGTCCGGTTTGGCGAAGTTTTATAAACGGGATTATAGCGAGGCTGCGGGGCGGTTCGCTTTTATACCCGAAAAATTCAACGACAGAAAGTTCATCGAAACTGGCAAATATTGGCAAGGAATATCGTTAATTTCCGCAGGCGACGACGCCGGACTTCCGCTCCTCGACGAGGTTTCGACCTCGCCTTTGCGGAATTACTATCGCTATCTCGCGACCGAGGAGCTGACCGGAACGCCGTTGCCAAAGCCGATTTCCAGCCGCTCTAAAGGATGGATGACATTCGAGGATGCAATCGAAATGGCAAGCGAGGCGCTTTCCGAGTCGGGCTATCGACATGTGCTTCTATCGACCGATTCGAGATTCGCGGTTCGCGCGGAGATGCTTGCAAATATGGGCTTGATCTCATCATCCGAACGGGAATTTCGCCGCTGGATGGAGACGCTGACGATCGATCCGCCAACGAGGATCGCGCTTCTTTCTATCGCCACGGAATGGCGGCTTTTCGGCATCGCATATGACATCGCGCTTGCCCTCGTCCGCGACATGGGCGGGTATGCTTCGGCTCCGATCGCCGTTATCAGACTGGCGTATCCGATGTTTTACGCGGAGGAGATTTTTAACGCGGCGGAGCGCGAATCGATCGATGCGGCGCTGCTTTTCGCAATCGTTCGGCGCGAGAGCACGTTCGATCCGCATATCGTGAGCTATGCCGGCGCGATTGGCCTGTTTCAGATTATGCCGCAAACCGGCAAGAGTATCGCACAACAATTCGACCCGGAGGAAGATTTCCACAAAATCCACCTTTACGATTGGCAAACATCCATCGATTACGGCGCGAGATATCTGGCAGACCTTTTGCGTGAACACGAACTGGCGGAATACGCAATCGCGGAATACAACGCCGGACCAAAGCCTGTGAAAAGGTGGAAGAAAAATCTTCGCGATAATCGTCGCGAGACATTCGTCGAGGGGATCGATTATCTCCAAACCCGGCATTACGTCAAGAACGTTCTCGGAGATTATTATGCATATAAGGAAATGTGGGATGGCAGCTTATAGTCGAAATTCGACCGCGACGAGGGCTTTGTTATTAATCTTTACCTTTGTCGTAACAACGGTAATATTCGCCGGCGGCAAGGGCGGGCTGAGGACGCTTGTATATCCGCCTTTCAAGCACACATGGGGCGTTAATAAGGGCACCGAAGCCAAGCTCGACATGCTTTTGGGCAATGCCACAGATTTTGACAATACACAGGGAATCGCCGTTACGCGACGCACCGCGACCGACAATCCAAAGGACGACCGCGACGACGACGAGCTTTCCGCTTACGGCGTCAACGCAGGCCGCGATCAGATAATCTATAACGTAAGTATGTATAATCTTGCGATCTACGGATCGCACGGAAGCGGCGTGGATTGTTTCGACGGCCCGACGGGTATTGTCGCCGATCCATCAGGCGATGTCTTCGTCTGCGATACGGGGAATCGCCGAATCGTTCACCTTGTGCACGAAAAAAAGGGTTTGAAATGGGTCGGTTCGTTCGGCGAGGATATTTTATTGGAACCGCTCGATATCGCGAGCACCGAATCGGGAACCCTGTTTGTTACCGATAGAGAGCGCGGCACGATCGATATTTTCACCGATAATGGCGAACATGTCGGGACGCTCGAGGGATTGGTCAATCCGCGTGGAATCGCCGTGGATAACCCATCGATCACGAAGACTCGATACGGCGACAGAGCGATATATGTTATCGACGGCGACGGATCACAAATCCGCAAGATGAATTACGAGGGGCGCGTCCTCGCGACTGCGAGAGCGAGTGATATCCCCGGCAATACGGGATCGTTTAAGTTTGTCGCGCTCGATTTTTACGATAACGCATGGATTAGCGACTCCGCCGCTTGCCGTATTTACAAATTCGACAAAGACCTGAAATATATTATCGGCATCGGTGAATGCGGCGACGGCGACTATCAATTCGAGAATCCGACCGGGATTGCGATATGGCGACGGTTCGGGCAGGTCGTCGTTGCGGAAAGCCATTCGGCGCAGTATTTCTGGGTTGGATGCGATATCGCCGGTTTCGAGATCGCTATGGGCGAAGACCGCAATGGCAACGACGCCGCGATAGTCGATGTTACGCTGACGGATCGCGGATACGTAACCATCGCTATCGAGAAGGACGGCCAACCCGTCAGGAAATTCCTCGAACACAAGAGATTCAATCAGGGAATTCGCACGGTGAAATGGGATTTGAAGGACGACTCCGGCGCTCGCGTCCCGGCGGGCGAATACAGGTTCGAGCTACTTCTCGAACCGACCTATTCCAGCTATGGATATTTCGACAAAACAATCGAGAAAAAGGCGATGATAGATGGCTAAACCAAAGATCGGCGAGGAAATAGAGCTTCAAATAGATTCACCAGCTTTCGGCGGTTACGGTATCGCACGGCACGAGGGGATCGTCGTGTTCGTGCGTTATGCCTATCCGGGGGAGCGCGTTATTGCGAGAATCACGAAACGCAAACGCACGACGATATTCGCAGAGCAGGTGGCCGTTCTGGAGGCCTCTCCAGCGCGGCGCAAGCCCCCATGCCCGGCATTCGGGAAATGCGGCGGCTGTGCAATGCAGGACATCGAATACGAAGAGCAGTTCAAAATAAAGATCGATATCGTCAAGGACTGCCTCGAATATATCGGCAAGCTGCACGATCTTCCGGATTTCGAGCTTATCCCCGCCGACCGCGAATTCCGCTATCGAAACAAGATGGAGCTTTCGTTCGGAATGGGCGAGACTGGTATGTTTCTCGGTCTTCATGTGCGCGGCCGTTTCGACCGGCTCGTTCCGGCTCGCGATTGCCTGATAATGCCAGATTACGCGCTTCAAATCGTTAGTGTGGTGGAGGAAGCCGTGAATTCGATGGGACTCGATATATATAACCAATACAGCGACGACGGCTTATTGCGGCACCTTTCGATGCGTTTTTCCGAGACCGAGGGGAAATGCCTTCTCGGCCTTACAATGCGGTTCGACGAACCGGCAATAGCGATCGATGTTTTTCAATATGTCGCCGAACGATGCGATCGGGTGGCTGGCGTTGCGATGGTGATAAACAGCACTACCGGCGATACGGCACAGGGCAAAAAGGTGCACCTCTTCGGCAGCGATTTTATCGGTGAGGAGATGCTCGGCCTGCATTTTAGAATCTCGCTGGAGAGCTTTTTCCAGACCAATACGCGCATGGCGCGCCTTTTTTATTCGAAAATCGCCGATTTCGCGGGCGATGGCGCGCTCGCATTCGATCTCTTCTCCGGAACCGGCACGATCTCGCAGATTCTGTCGCCGAATTTTACAAATATCGTCGCTATCGAAAGCGTCGAGAGGGCAGTCAAGGACGCACGGATCAGCGCCGAGCGCAACGGAATATCCAACACGGAGTTCATCCACGGAAAGGTCGAGAATGAACTTTCGGAAGCGCTTTCATCGGCATCTCCCGATGTCGTAGTATTCGACCCGCCCCGGAACGGCGTTCCAAAAAGATCGCTCGAAGCGATAATCGCAACAGGTCCGAAACGAATCGTCTATGCATCGTGCAACCCATCTACACTTGCGCGCGATTTGAATATGCTCGATGCGCTATACTCCATCGACCGCATAGCCATCGTCGATATGTTTCCGCAAACCCACCATATCGAGACGATAGTGCGCCTCTCGCTACGTTAGCGTATTTATCGTTACCTATAAGCTAAATTTTCCCAGATATTGTGTTAA